>JAKBAQ010000289.1 GCA_021808985.1 Pseudomonadota bacterium | reverse complement strand
GCGCGCGCGCCGCTTGAGGCACGGATCGCCGATCTCTACCGGGTGGCCAAACGGCGCGAGAACAGCCATCAGGCGATGATCGACGCGCTGATCGCCGATGCGAGCATCGGCGAGGTGTGGGGCACGGTGCGGGTGGCCAATGGCCTGCCCTATGATCCGTTCCGCGCCGTCGAAGCCCCCTTTATGTATCCGGAGGCATGATGAGCGAAGGCGCGAAGATACGTTGCCTGCTGGCAATGCTGGGCACCGATGTGCACAGCAAGGGCATCCGCACGCTGGCGCAGATTCTGCGCGATGAGGGCGTGGAGGTGATCTATCTGGGCGAGCACAACACGGCCGAAGGGGTGGTGAACGCCATCATCACCGAGGATGCCGATGTGGTGGGGCTGAGCTACTCAACCGCCACCTATTTGCATTATACCGGTGAGCTGATGCGCAAGATGCGCGCCGAAAATATCAGTGAGGTGCCGGTCATGCTCGGGGGGCTGATTCACCCGGAGGACGAGCCGGAACTGCGCGCGCTGGGCGTGCGGGGGATTTTCGGCCCTGGTGCCACGACAAGGCAGATTCTCGTTTTTCTGGCTGAGGCGACCGGCAAGGCGCTTCCGGGGCTTGGGGGTCAGTGAGGGGAGCGGCGATAACGAGGTGGTGAAACGGCGTGGATGACCTGGACACTCTCTACGAAGCCGTGCGGCGCGGCGAGCGGCGCGCGGCGGCGCGGCTGATCAGCCAGATCGAGGCGGGTGAGCGCGCGGTGGCGCCGCTGGTGCGCCGGCTTTATCAGGCCGGAGGCGCCACGCCGGTGATCGGCATTACCGGGCCGCCAGGTGCGGGCAAAAGCACGCTTGCCGACCGGCTCGTCGGGCTGTGGCGCCAGCAGGGCCATAGCGTGGCGGTGCTGGCGGTTGACCCTTCAAGCCCGCTCACCGGCGGCGCGCTGCTGGGCGACCGCGTGCGCATGGGGCGCCATAATGCCGACCGGGGGGTGTTCATCCGCTCCATGGCCTCGCGCGGGTGCCTTGGCGGCTTGGCCGGCGCAGCGGGCGATGCGCTCATCGTATTGGACGCCATGGGGTTCGGGCGCATTCTGGTTGAGACAGTGGGCACAGGACAGAATGAAATCGACATTTTGCACCATGCCGGCAGCGTGGTGATTGTGCAGACCCCCGCGGGCGGCGATGACGTGCAGGCCATGAAGGCCGGGATGCTCGAAATCGGCGATGTGTTCGTGGTCAACAAGGCTGATCTGCCGGGTGCCGACCGCGCGGTGGCGCAGCTGCGTGATTCGGTTGCGTTCCGCCACCACATGGCGGGGCCGGAGTTGTGGGTGCCAAGCGTGCTGAAAACCCAGGCCAGCGATGGCAGCGGCGTGGTGGCGCTGGATGCGGCCCTGAGCGCGCATATCGCGCATTTCAAGGATTTTCCACAGGCATGGGCACGGCGCCAGCGCCTGCGGGCGGAAGGGATTCTGGTTGAGCGGCTCAGGGAAATTTTGCGCGAGCGCTATCGCCTGGGCGCGGCCAAACCACAACGCTTCGCCTGCGCGCTGGATGATGTGGTGGCGCGGCGGGCTGACCCCTACAGTGCCGCATTGGCGCTGCTGGGCGAGGGCGGGCTGGCATGAGCGGCATATGGGTCCGGCTTGCGGCGCTGGCTGAATTCGGCCCGTCGCGCAAGCTGGTGCGCGCGGCGGCGGGCGAGGAAATTCTGCTCTGCCGCTCGCAGGGGCAGGTGTTCGCGCTCAGCAATGTCTGCACGCATCTGGGGCAGCCTTTGGCGGCGGGCCGGCTGATGTCGGGCCAGATCCACTGCCCCTATCACGGCGCCTGTTTTGATATTCGCACCGGCACCGCTCTCTCAGGCCCGGCGGTGGCGCCGTTACGCTATTTTCCCGTGGAATTGCGCGATGGCGAAGTGTTCGTGCGGATCTAACTCCGATATTGCCAAGCCGGACGCTTGTATATAGTATAAACATACTATAATTTGGGGAAGCCGCGCGCATTCCGCGCGCGAGAAGGGGCCAGATGTCCTCACAGACTGCAAGCATTGTTGGCGGCGGGTTTGCCGGTTTGGCGGCGGGTTATGAACTGAGCCGCGCGGGCTGGCCCCAGGCGATCGCAACTCCAGAACCTGGCATGTACAAGCAAATGGCCGCGCTGAAAGCGCACATTGACCCGAGCGACCAGGTACAGCTGGCGGGTGACTGTTTCACCTGTACAGGCCAGAATTCGGTGATTTTTTACGGCCAGGCGGCGGCGCGGGCGATCCGCGCGCAGCAGGCCAGCGTTGCGGCATAATCTCACACAACAGGGCGAACCATGAGACTTTTCACGACTGACAATGCTGAATTGATGGATGTTTCCGCGATCAGGGCGGAGGGACGCAATTTGCTCGTTGAAGGCACGATCATGGGGGCGATACCTGTTCGTGCAGTGGTCAAACCGGCTGAATTGCGCAGCGCATTGTTTCTGCTCTCACCCAAAACTTTTTTCAGCGCGTGCTTGATGCTGTTCCGCGGCTCACGCTGAGGCGCGCGTTCG
>JAKBAQ010000288.1 GCA_021808985.1 Pseudomonadota bacterium | reverse complement strand
TCGGCCTGGGTGATTGCTACGACGCCCATGACGTGCTGTTCAAGGTGAACATCATGTACAATTACTGCCGGCCGGATCTTCCGGCGGTCACATTCGGCCAGAACACCATCCATAACCTGCAGAGTGATGATTACGCCTCCGTGGCCGGCTACTGGAATCAGGGAACCAGGAATAGTCTGGTTTTTGTCGATGATTTTCAGAATTCCGTGTTTGACCCCTCGGCCATGGCGGCAAGCGCGCAGTATTAGCGCGCTGAGATAACCCGCGCCGGGCATCCTCCAGCGTCCATGAGGCACCCGGCACGCCTTGCCCTCCCACCAACTGATCGAGCCAAACAAATGCTGACAAAAAACGCCAGACTGACCTTGCTGCGCCGGACCTCCTGGAGCGGTTTTGTCTATATCGCCTTCCTCATGGTCGGCATCTGGCCGTTGGCGCATTTCTTTCCCTCGCAGCCACCGGCCTGGGGGCCGGAGCAGATCGCGCGATACTACGCTGAAAACCGCATCGGAATCCGTGCTGGCATGGTGCTGGTGCTGCTGGGCTCCATGTTCTACGTGCCCTGGACGGCGATTTTGGCCCGCCTTGTCGAACGTGTCGAAGGCAAGCCGGGTATTCTAACATATTGTCAGATCATCGCCGGCGGCTGCAACGTGCTGCTCACCGCCTATCCAGCCGGGTGGTGGCTCTTGGCCGCCTTCCGGCCAGAGCGTGATCCGCAATTGGTGCAGCTTCTCAACGATATTTCCTGGTCGCAGTTTTTGGGCGTCATCACCCCGTTTTATTTTGTGCCCATCTCCATCGCCTATGCCGCCCTGGCCGATGATTCCGGCGAACCCCCGGTGATTCCCCGCTGGGTCGGCTGGTTCAACATCTGGTTTGAGCTCAGCCTGCTGCCATTGGTGGTTATCTTCTGGTTCCATGCGGGGCCTTTTGCCTGGAACGGCATTTTCGGCTTCTATCTGCCTTTCTCGCTGTTCTGGGTGTGGTTTTTCGTCATGACCTGGACCCTCCACCGCGCCCTGCCGCGGCTTGAGGACCATCTCACCTTCACGGAGCCAGCCTGATGGCCTCGCTCGATTCCCACCGCGCCCTGCGCGAGGTGATCGGCGCGGGCAAGGCGGCGGTGCAAAAGCTGGGCATTGAGGGCATTGCCCGCTTCATCGCCAGGCAGCCTGATGTGGGCGGCAGACTGGTGCTGAGCAATGTGCGCGGCGCGGGTGATGTCGGCGCATCCAGCGGCATTGTCCTGTTCACCGCGCGCTATGATGGCGCTGACGGCCCGCTCTCGCGTGATCTCGTGCTCCGCCACGCCCCGCAATCGCAATCCCGGCTGTTCTACGCTTATGATCTGGCGCGTCAGTTCAAGGTGCAGCTGGCCCTGCACCGCCAGGGGCGCGTGCCGGTTCCAGAGCCGTTATGGCTCGATGCCGATGGCCGGGAGCTTGGCGTGCAGGGGTTCGTCATGGCCCAAAAGCCTGGCGCGGCCCCCCACTCGGCGGCCTTTGCCAGCGGCCCGCTGGTGGCGCTCACGCCCGCGGAGCGCGCCCTCGCGCTCGATGACGTGCTGCGCGCCCAGGCCGATATTCACAACACCAATCTCGCCGCCGCCGGGCTGGAGGATTTCATGATGCCAGCTGAGGGGCAAACCGCGCTGGCGCGCTGCATCAACTGGTATTGGCAAACCTGGGATTGGATTCAGACCAAGGACCACGCCCGCCTGGCGCCGGTGCGGCGCTGGCTGCTTGATAACGCCCCCGCGCGCGGGCCTGAGCTTACCCATGGCGACGCCACGCTGCATAATTACATGTTTCACAACAAGCGCCTCAGCGCGGTGATCGATTGGGAAATGTCCTGCCTCGGCCATGCCGAGACTGATTTGGCCCTGCAATGCCTCACCAACCGGCTGTTCGCGCCGCCGCCCGCCAGCGGCCTGCCGCGTCCGCCCGCAACAGCCGAGTGGCTGGCCCGCTACCGCGCCCAAGGCGGGCGGGCGCTGGCCGGGCTTGAATATTATACGCGCCTGGCGGCTTATATCATCACCATCGCGCTGGGCGCCCTGCAACGCAACATGCCGGCCGCGCAGCGCGCGGCGCAACAGCCATTTGCCGAGGCCATCTGGTGGGAGGCGGAAAATTGAACAGGCAAGGGGAGTAAGACGATGAGTGACCAACCATTCTTTCTGGCGCGCAACCAGGGATTCGCCGTGGCCACCGCCGCCGATGATTTTCTGCACCCCGCGCAAAACGCCGAAGTCACCGGAGATTCGCTGACAGAGACGCAATATCTCGGCTTCAGCGTGCCGGCGCACGGCATCCACGCGCTGGGTTATTTGTGGCACCACCCGAATCTGCGCACGCTCACCGGCGGGCTCATGGCGTTCCAGGGCCACAACCCCTACTCGCTCTCCGCCCATTTGTTTGACATGCGAACCTTCCAAAGCGACGCGCTGCTGCGCAACGACCTGCACGAATACCGCATGGAAAATTCCTATTCCGTGCGCGTGGTCGAGCCGCTGCGCCGGCTGCATATGAGCTACCAT
>JAKBAQ010000287.1 GCA_021808985.1 Pseudomonadota bacterium | reverse complement strand
AGGAGGGCGTTGCCCTTATGTGCCTGGCCGAGGCGCTGCTGCGCATTCCCGACAGCGCCACCCGCGACGCGCTGATCCGCGACAAGATCGGCGCCGGCAACTGGCAGAGCCATCTGGGGGGCAGCCAATCACTCTTCGTGAACGCGGCGACCTGGGGGCTGCTGCTTACCGGCAAGCTTACCGCCACCAACAGCGAGGCGAGTCTCTCCTCCGCCCTCACCAAGCTGGTCGCGCGCAGCGGGGAGCCGGTGGTGCGCGGGGGCGTGCATATCGCCATGCGTCTCATGGGGGAGCAATTCGTCGTGGGGCAAAGCATTGCCGAGGCGCTGGCCAACAGCCGCAAATGGGAGGCCAAGGGGTTCCGCTATTCATACGACATGCTGGGCGAAGCGGCGCTGACGGTCGAGGACGCCGCCCGCTATCTGCGCGACTATGAGCGGGCGATCCACGCCATCGGCAAGGCCGCGCGGCGCCAGGGGATTTATGAAGGCCCTGGTATTTCCATCAAGCTTTCGGCCTTGCACCCGCGCTATGCGCGGGCGCAGCGCGAGCGGGTGATGGGCGAGCTGCTGCCGCGCCTCACCGATCTGGCCAAGCTCGCGCGCTCATATGACATCGGCCTGAACATAGACGCCGAGGAAGCCGACCGGCTGGAGCTTTCGCTGGATCTGCTGGAGAGCCTGTGCTTCGACCCCGCGCTGGAGGGGTGGAACGGCATCGGCTTTGTGGTGCAGGCTTACCAGAAGCGCGCCCCTTTCGTGCTGGATTATCTGATAGACCTGGCCCACCGCAGCAAGCACCGCCTGATGGTGCGGCTGGTGAAGGGCGCGTACTGGGATTCAGAGATCAAGCGCGCGCAGCTCGATGGGCTGGAGGGCTTTCCGGTATTCACGCGCAAGGTGCATACCGATGTCTCCTATCTCGCCTGTGCGAAGAAGCTTCTGGCCGCGCCGGATGCGATTTTCCCGCAATTCGCCACGCATAATGCGCATACGGTGGCGAGCATCCACACCATGGCGGGGGAAAATTTCTACCGCGGGCAATATGAGTTCCAATGCCTGCACGGCATGGGCGAGCCGCTGTATGAGGATGTCGTCGGCCCGCAATATCTCAACCGCCCCTGCCGGATTTATGCGCCGGTCGGCACGCATGAGACGCTTTTGGCCTATCTGGTGCGCCGGTTGCTGGAAAATGGCGCCAATACCTCCTTTGTGAACAAAATCGCCGATGCCAAGGTGAGCGTTGAGGAACTGACCGCCGACCCGGTGAGCGAGGCGCGCAAGATTGTGCCGCTGGGCGCGGCGCATGAGAAAATTGCCCTGCCCCGCGCGATTTTTGGCGGGCAGCGCGCCAACTCCTCGGGGCTGGACCTCTCCAACGAGCAGCGCCTCGGCTCGCTCGCCTCGGCGGTGCTGGCCGGCCTCGCGGTGCCTTGGCAGGCGGGGCCGATCCTGGCCAGCGGCGATGCTTCGGGCGAGGCGCGGGCGGTTCTCAACCCGGCTGATACACGCGACAAGGTTGGCCAGGTGGCTGAGGCAACGCCGGAAATCGTAAGCACGGCCTTCACCTTGGCGCAGGAAGCCGCACCCATTTGGCAATCCACCCCGCCGCAGGACCGCGCGGCCACCCTGCAACGCGCGGCCGACCTGCTGGAGGCACGCCTGCCCACGCTGGCCGGATTGATTGTGCGCGAGGCTGGGAAAACCATTCCCGCCGCCATTGGCGAGGTGCGCGAGGCGGTGGATTTCCTGCGCTATTATGCCCATCAGATCAGCCATGGTTTTGATAATGACACACACCGCCCGCTGGGGCCGGTTGTGGCGATCAGCCCTTGGAATTTTCCGCTGGCGATTTTCACCGGGCAGATTGCCGCCGCGCTGGCCGCGGGGAATGTGGTGCTGGCCAAACCGGCGGAGGAGACGCCGCTGATCGCCGCCGCCGCCGTGCATCTGCTGCTGGAGGCGGGTGTTCCCGCTGGCGCGCTGCAAATGTTGCCAGGGGATGGGCGCATCGGCGCGGCGCTGATTGCTGACCAGCGCGTGCGCGGCGTGCTCTTCACCGGCTCCACCGAGGTTGCGCGGATGATCCAGGCGCAGCTGGCCAACCGGCTGGATGCGCGCGGGCTGCCCATTCCGTTGATCGCCGAAACCGGCGGGCAGAACGCCATGGTGGTGGACTCCTCGGCGCTGCCCGAACAGGCGGTGGCGGATATCATCGCCTCGGCCTTCGACTCCGCCGGCCAGCGCTGCTCGGCCTTGCGCATTCTGCTGGTGCAGGAGGATATCGCGCCGCGCCTGCTCACCATGCTGCAAGGTGCGATGAAGGAACTTTCCATCGGCAGGCCGGATCATCTGAGCACGGATATCGGCCCCGTGATCAGCGCCGAGGCGCGCCAGGGCATTGCCCGGCATGTGGAGGCCATGCGCGCGCGTGGCTACCAGGTGTTTGCCCCGGAGCTGAGCAAAGCCTGCGCCCAGGGCTGGTTCATGCCGCCAACGGTTATTGAGATTCCCTCGATAGATGTACTGGGCCGCGAGGTTGTTGGGCTCGTGC
>JAKBAQ010000286.1 GCA_021808985.1 Pseudomonadota bacterium | reverse complement strand
GTCAACGAACACCTTCACCTCCGCCCCGCGCGCGGCGATGAACTGCGCCAGATGCTTGAGCTTGCCCTTCACCACATCATGATAATCGCGCCCGCGCGCATAGACCGAGATGTTGCCGATGCCGGGGGCGCCGACGCTGGCCAGCGCGTCGCCCTGTGGCGCGTAGGACAGGCCGAGCGAGACCACGCTCACCGCCTCGGGCCAGAGCATGCGCGGGTCGGCCCGCTCATCGGCGCGCGAGGCCAGCCAGCCCATGCCGCCATGGCGCCCGGCGGTCAGAAATTCCCGCAACCCCGCCTGGCGCTCCGGCGGCATCGCCGCGCGGGCAAAACCCACCGCATCAAACCCCAGCGTTGCCGCCCGTGCGCGTATCGCTGCCCTTACATCACCCCCGGCCACGATAGCCCGGCACACCCTGCTCGGGGATCCACGCCCCCTCCGGCGGCGCCCCGCTTTGCCAGAACACATCAATCGGGATGCCGCCGCGCGGATACCAGTAAGCCCCGATGCGCAGCCATTTGGGGCTGAGCAGCTCCACCAGCCGCTCCGCGATCATCATGGTGCAGGCTTCATGAAACGCGCCGTGATTCCTGAAACTATGAAAAAACAGTTTTAGGGACTTGCTCTCGACCAGCCATTGGTCGGGGATATAGTCAATGACGATATGCGCGAAATCCGGCTGGCCGGTGAGCGGGCAGAGCGAGGTGAACTCCGGCGTGGTGAAGCGCACCACCACATCCTTTCCCCCGGTCTGTGCCGCCACCCGCTCCAGCACCGCGCTCTCGGGCGAGGTGGGCGCCTGCGTGGCGCTGCCCAGCTGCCGCAGGCCGGCGTAGCGTTCCTCAACCATGTTTCGCCTCCTCCCAGCCGGCGCGGGTGCGCTGGCAGTAATCATCATAATGCCCGGCCAGAATCGCCGCCCGGCCATCGCGCATCAGGCGCTGGTAGTAGGTGAGGTTATGCATGGTCAGCAGCATCGGGCCCAGAATTTCCTGCGCGCGGAAGAGATGGTGCAGATAGGCGCGCGTGTGGCGGGTGCAGCACAGGCAGGCGCAATTCGTATCCAGCGGCGTGCCGTCATCGATGAAGCGGGCGTTGCGCATGTTGAACACGCCGTGCGAGGTGAAGGCGCGCGCCGTGCGCCCGGCGCGGGTTGGCATCACGCAGTCGAACATGTCCACCCCGCGGGCCACCGAGCCCAGCAGGTCGTCCGGCGTGCCGACGCCCATGAGGTAGCGCGGCTTTTGCTGGGGCAGCAGGGGGGCGGTGATGTCGAGCATCGCGTACATCATCTCCTGGCCCTCGCCCACCGCCAGCCCGCCGATGGCGTAGCCCTCGAAGTTGAGCTCGCGCAGCGCCGCGGCGGATTCCGCGCGCAGATCCGCATAGACATTGCCTTGCACGATGCCGAACTGGCCGTAGCCCGCGCGGGCCACGAAGGCGGCGCGCGAGCGGCGCGCCCAGCGGGTGGAGAGGCGCATCGATTTCGCGGCCTCATCATGAGTCGCCGGAAAGGGGGTGCATTCGTCGAGCACCATGGTGATCGTGGCATCCAGCAGGTACTGAATTTCCATCGAGCGCTCAGGCGTGAGGTGGTGGGCCGAGCCGTCAATATGGGAGCGGAATGTGACCCCGGTTTCGTCCATCTTGCGCAGCTTGGCGAGTGACATGACCTGGAAGCCGCCGGAGTCGGTGAGGATCGGGCCGGGCCAGTCCATCATTTTATGCAGCCCGCCAAGGCGCGCCACACGCTCGGCGCCCGGGCGCAGCATGAGATGATAGGTGTTGCCGAGCACGATATTGGCGCCGGTGGCGCGCACGGCATCGGCGGTCATGGCCTTCACCGTGCCCGCCGTGCCCACCGCCATGAAGGTGGGGGTCGGCACATCGCCATGCGCCGTATGCAGCAGGCCCGCGCGCGCCGCGCCGTCCTGGCCCAGCAGATCAAACGAAAAACTCATGCTTTCTCCAGCAGACAGGCATCGCCGTAGGAATAGAACCGGTAGCCAGCCGCGATCGCATGGGCGTAGGCGGCGCGGATGCGCGCCACCCCGGCGAAGGCGCTGACCAGCATCAGCAGGGTGGAATGCGGCAGGTGGAAGTTGGTGAACAGCAGATCCGCCGCCTTGAAGCGGTAGCCGGGCAGGATGAAGATGTCCGTCTCGCCGTCAAACGCCGCCACCTGGCCGTCATCGCCCGCGGCTGATTCGATGACGCGCAGCGCCGTGGTGCCCACCGGCACGACCCGCCCGCCCGCCGCGCGCGTGGCGTTGATGCGCGCCGCTGCCTCGGGGGATACATGGCCGCGCTCGGCGTGCATTTTGTGCTCGGCCAGGTTTTCCACCCGCACGGGCAGAAATGTGCCCGCGCCCACATGCAGGGTGACGCGCACGATCCCGATCCCGGCCTGCTCCAGGCTTGCCGCCAGCTCGGGGGTGAAATGCAGCCCCGCCGTGGGCGCGGCCACGGCGCCGGCATGGGCGGCGAACATGGTTTGGTAATCCGCCTCGTCCTGCGCGGTGATCCCTTCCGGCCGCGCGATGTAGGGCGGCAGCG
>JAKBAQ010000285.1 GCA_021808985.1 Pseudomonadota bacterium | reverse complement strand
GATTCTGCGCGAGACGCTGGCGCCGATGGATGCCTGGATATGGGACGGCACCGGGGAGAATCCGTATTTCGGGATGCTGGCCTGCGCGGATGCGATTTTGTGCACGGCGGATTCGGTTTCCATGGTCTCCGAGGCGGTGGCGACCCCGGTGCCGGTGTTTTTGCTGCGCCTGCCGGGGAAATCGGCGCGGATCGGCGCGTTCATGGATAGTCTGGTGGAGGCGGGCCGGGTGCGCGACTTTGCCGGAAAACTGGAGCTGTGGGATACCCAGAGCCTGGATGACACGCCGATGGCGGCACAACAGATGCGCGACCGCTTGGGATTGTAACAATGCTGGATATTGAGACCTTCGATAATCTGCGTGGCGGCAACGTGGCCTATAAGGCGCTGGCGCATCCGCTGGCGGCCGAGGGGCTGAAGCGGCTGGCGGCGGCGGCGGGGCGGGTGGCGGTGTTCGACCCGGACGGGATCGCCGGGCCGCTGCTGGCGCTGTGCCCGGATTTTGACGCCGAGGGTGTGTATGTGCAGGATACGCTGGCCCTGGGGCAGGTGCGCGGCGGGCATGTGGCGCGCGCGCTCACGCAGCTGAAGACGGCGGAGGCTGCCTGCGTGCTGATCGCCGCGTTTGATGCCGGGCGGGTGGCGGAACGGCTGGCGCGCTTCGCCCCGCCGGGCGCGCGGGTGCTGACGCTGGATGCCGCCAGGCTGCCGGAGGCGATGCTGACCAGCAAGGCGCGGTATCTGGACGCGGTGAATTTCGCCACGAATTTCGTGTTCTTCCGCGATGACGGGCATTTTTCCACCAGGCTGACCACGGCGAACTATTGGGCCGGGTATGGCGCCCAGGCGGTGCGGTTTTTCTGCCGCCTGTACGGCGCGGCGGGCGAGGTGCTGGCGCAGTGGGAAGACGCGGCGCCGGCGGGCGCGGGCGGGTTTGTGCTGGACAGCGCCGTGGTGCGTGCGCGCTTTGGGCTGGGGGCGTTCACCGGGCAGCTGTTTATCCATGTGATCGGCGCGGCAGGCCATGATGTGGTGAAATATGCGCTGGATACCTACGCCGCTGACAATGGGGCGTCGCTCTCCTGCACGCATGACGCGAATGCCTGGCCATCGGAGCGCTTTGCCGGGCTGCCCGCGCCGCGCGCGGATGAGCGGGTGACGTTATGGGTGCAGAACAGCCATGCCGTGCCGATTCCGGCCGGGGCGATGGCGCTGGACCGCATGGGCGCGGAGGCGCCGGTGGCGATCGGCGCGCCGGTTGCGCCCTTCGCGACGCTGGCGGTGGATGTGGCGGCGGTGTTGCCGGGGGTTTGCTGGCCGGCGCAGGTGGAGCTGCGCGCCGGGCGGCATGTGGTGCGCCCGCGCTACGAGGTTGAGCGCGGGGGGCGCACGCGGATTGCGCATGTGAATGTGGAACGCGGGGATTTGCGGGATGATCCGGGGATAAGGGCGCTGCATCCGGAGCTGGGGCGCGGGTTTTTGCTGCCGTTCCCCGTGCTGCCGCGCGGGCGCTTCAGGACCATCGTGCAGCCGACGCCGATGGCGGTGCATGAGCGCGACATGCCGTTGCGGCTCGATGTGTTCAGCGCCGATGGGGTGAGGGTGGCGGAGCGGTTTCTGGGCGTGCTGCCGCGCCGCCATGAGCTGGCGCTGGACCTTGACGACGTGCTGCGCCCCGGCCTGCTGGAAGATGGCGGACATGCCGAGCTGGTGTATGATTTTCGCGATGGCGGCGAGGCCAATGGCTGGCTGCACGCGCTGTTCCGCTTTGAGGACCGGGCGAGCGGGCACGCGGCGGAGAGCAGCTTTGGCGGGCATGTGTTCAACACGATCATGACCTACAAGAACGAGCCGCAGAGTTATACGGGCAAGGCGCCCGGGCTTTCGACAAGGCTGTTCCTGAAGCTGGGATTTGGCGGGCGGCGGAGCTTCTGCGTGCTGATCTATCCGGCCTCCGGGCCGTGGGTTGAGCAATCATCGACCACGCTGGAGCTTTATGACGCCGCGGGCGCGCAACTGGCCAGCGCGGCGCTGCGGATTGCGTGCGCGGGCTCGGCCATCGTGCATCCGGCGGCGCATTTTACCGAGGCGGCGCTGAGCGCGGCGGGGGAGGCGGGGTATGTGCTGATCCGCGACACCACCTGCCGGCTGTTCGGGTTCCATGGCGTGGATGACGGGGCGGGCGGGTTCTCGCTCGACCATATGTTCGGGTTTTAGAGACTGTTTTAAAAATTTTTTATAACAAATTGAAATTATTAAAAATTTTTGCGGGGTTTGGGGAGCTTTTTATAAAAAGCTCCCCAAGATTCTGGCCCTTTTTTGTAAAAAAGGGCCAGACCCCAAAAAACTTTTGAAAATTATCCTTAATGTTTTTGAAGAGACTGTAGGCGTTCAGCTTTTGGCTGAAGGCTCTAGCCGTTGCCGAAGGCGAGCGCCTCGGGGCGTTTGACCTCGATTTCCACGAAGGCCATCGGCGTGCTGGAGGCGTTCATCACGTCATGCGCGATGCCGGCGGCGCGGCTGTAGGATTCGCCGGTTTTGCGCGCATGCTCGGTGACG
>JAKBAQ010000284.1 GCA_021808985.1 Pseudomonadota bacterium | reverse complement strand
GTTGTGTTGCGCAGCCCGCTGGCGGGAGTGGTGCAGAGCGTGCCCGTGGCCAGTGGCGATTTGCTGGCGGCGGGCCAGGCGGCGGCTATCATACAACCAGTGGCGGGCACCTGGCTGCGGGCGGTGTTCTATAATGCGCCCGCTTCGGAGATCGCGCCTGGGGGCGTGGGGCTGTTCACGCCCAGCGGTGGCGGCGCGCCGGTGCCGGTGCGGGTGCGTGGCGCGCTTGGCAGGGCGCAGCCCGATGGCGGCGTGCCGGTGGACCTGATGCCGGGCAGCCCGGTGGCGCCGGGTATTTTTGGCACGGTGAAGCTCGTGCTGCCGGCGCGGACGGAGACGATGGTGCCATCGCAAGCCCTGATCCTCGATAAGGGGCAGTGGTGGGTCATGCTGCATACGGCGCAGGGGGACCGGCCGGTGGCGGTTGTGCCCGGGGCGGCGCGGGGCGATGATGTCGTGATAAAATCAGGCGTGAAGCCTGGGGAAGATGTGGTCGTGGTGGACGCTTATCTGCTCTACCATCGCGGTATCGCGGCCTTGTATCAGCCGCCTGATTAGCCGGGTGAGCGTGATGAACTCAATCAGCCGCGTTTTGCTGCGGCCCGCGCTGTGGATTTTGCTGTATGGCGGGATGATCGGCTATGGCGTTTATGCGCTTCTGAACATTCCGGTCGAGGTTCTGCCGGCGTTCAATTTCCCGGCGGTCAGCATTGTCACGCATCTGCCGGGCAATACCGCCACCACCATGGAGACGCTGGTCGCCACGCCGCTTGAGG
The DNA here is from genome assembly GCA_021808985.1 of Pseudomonadota bacterium. Classification (GTDB taxonomy): domain Bacteria; phylum Pseudomonadota; class Alphaproteobacteria; order Acetobacterales; family Acetobacteraceae; genus Acidocella. The sequence goes on along the minus strand of JAKBAQ010000284.1, from coordinate 1,783 downwards.
GGCAGCTGCTCGGCCTGCCGGATGTGACGCAGGTGCGCTCCACCATCAGCGATGGGCTGGTTGAAACCGATTTGCGGTTCCGTGAGGGCACGGACCCGAACGCGGATTTGCAGGCGGTTAATGGTGTCATTGGCCGGGTGCGCGCCAGCCTGCCGCCCGCCGCCCAGCCTTTGAGCGAGATCATGGGCAATGCGATTAACGAAGTGGCCGATTATGCGGTGCAGATTCCCGCCGGGGTGCCGCGCGAAGAGGTTGCCCGCGCGGTTGGTGCGATCATCGTGCCCGCCTTGCGCGGTATTTCCGGCGTGCAGCTGGTTGATAGTGCTGGCATAGGCGATGCCGCCCTCTGGGTGCGGCCGAACCTGGATGCGTTGCGGCGGGCGCGTATTCCGGCGAGCGCGCTGGCCACGGCGCTGGCCGGACAGGTGAGCCTGGCGCCTGGCGGGTATCTGACGATCGGGCATCAGGATTCGCTGATCGAGCTGCATAATCTGCCGACGCGCATCGCCGATTTGAACATGACGCCGGTTGCCGGGCCGGATGGGCCGGTGGCGCTTGGGAGCCTGGCGCAGATCATCCATGCCACGCTGCCCACCCGCCAGCGGGAATTGCTGGATGGCCAGCCGAGCATTGCGTTGACGATTTTCAAGCAGCAGGGCGCATCCACCCTGCCGGTGACACGGGCCATAGCCCGCAAGCTGGCGGCGCTGAGCGGCGAGCTGCCGCCGGGGGTGCGGTTCATCCGCATTTATGACCAGGGGCATCTGGTGCATGCGGTGGGGGCGGATTTGCAGCGCAACTTGTTCATCGGCGGCGTGCTGGCGATTGCGGTGATGCTTTTTGTGCTGGGCGCGCGCAGTGGCGCGTGGCTGCTGGCGTTGAGCATTCCGGTCTCGCTGCTGCTGGGAATCGCCGGGTTGTATGCCGCCGGGCAGAGTTTGAATTTGATGACCCTGGGGGCGATTACCGTGGCGCTGGGGCTGGTGGCTGATGACGCCATCATCGTGCTGGAGAGCATATGCCACCGCTGGGAGGCGGGCGACGCCCTGGCCGCGGGGGTGTTGCGGGGGCTGCGCGATATCGCGGCGCCGGATATCATCGGCACGCTGACGACCATTCTGGTGTTCGTGCCCTTGCTGTTCACCGGCGGGCTGGTGGGGCTGTTTTTCATTCCCTTCGCCCTGGGCATGGTGTTTTCGCTGCTGGCCTCGCTGCTGGTGTCGCTGACATTGATCCCACTCGGCCTGAGTTTCGTGCGCCATGACGGGGCAATTATGCATCCCTCGCGCCGCAGTGAGCAGCTTCTGGCCATGCTGCGGCATCATAATCGGCGTCTGTTCAGTTTCGTGCTGCGGCATCCGCGCTGGAGCGTTGGCGGCTGCGCGCTGCTCCTGCTGCTCAGCCTGGCGGCGATGAGTTTGGTTTCGGTGAATATTCTCCCCTTACCGAATGAAGGCGTGCTGCTGGAATCCTTCACGCTGCCGCCGGGCACCGCGCTGCTGGACACGCAGGCGGCGATTGATTCGATTGTCAGCCGGATCAACGCCGACCCGGCGGTGGCGCATAGCCTGGCGCGGATCGGCTCGGCCCAGGGCAGCAACTATACCGAACCCGCTTATGCCGGGGAGATTGAGATTCTGCTGAAGCACAACACCGGCGCCAACAGCCTGGATGCGATCGCCGCGCGGATTCTCGCGGCGACCCAGACGCCCGCGGTGCAGCTTGATATCGACACGCCGACGGTGGAGCGGCTGGGGGAGAGTCTCTCGGGCCTGCCGCAGCC
>JAKBAQ010000283.1 GCA_021808985.1 Pseudomonadota bacterium | reverse complement strand
GGTGGCGCCGGGCCATGCCGCCTATGTGCCGCTGGGGCACAATCTGGCGCTGGAAGACCCGCCGCAACTGCCCTGGCCCGCCATCCGCGCCGCGCTGGAACCCCTCTTCGCCGACCCCTCGGTGCTGAAAATCTTCCATGACGCGAAATTCAACCTCGAAATGCTGTCCAGCGCCGGCATCGCCCAGGTCGCCCCGCTGGATGACGTGATGCTGATCTCCTACGCCCAGGATGCCGGCAATTTCAGCCATGACCGTGAAACCCTCGCCCTCCGGCACCTGGCGCACGAGCCCAAAAGCCTCGACTCGGTGGCCGGCACCGGGCGCAACCGCCTCGGCTTCACCAGCGTGCCCCTGGCCGGCGCCAGCGCCTTCGCCGCCGAGGGCGCGGATATCACCCTGCGCCTGTGGGCGCTGCTCAAGCCCCGCCTGCGGGTCAACAAATCCCTCGCCCTCTATGAGCTGGTGGAAAAAAAGCTGATCCCCGTGCTCACCGCCATGGAGCTGCACGGCGTGATGGTCGACCGTGACGACCTGCGCGCCATGTCCACCGAGTTCGAAGGCCGCATGGCGGAGATCGAGAAACACATCCACCGCCTCGCCGGCCAGGAATTCAACGTCGGCAGCCCCAAGCAGCTGGGCGAGATCCTGTTCGAGAACATGGCCCTGCCCGGCGGCAAGCGCGGCAAGGCCGGCGCCTGGGGCACCGACTCCTCCGTCCTCGAGGGCCTCGCCGAACAAGGGGTCGAGGTCGCCCAGCGCGTGATGGACTGGCGCCAGCTCGCGAAGCTGAAATCAACCTACGCTGACGCGCTGACCGGCCAGGCCGACTCCAACGGCCGCGTCCACACCAGCTTCCAGATGGCCGTGGCCGCCACCGGCCGCCTCTCCTCCACAGACCCGAACCTGCAAAACATCCCCGTGCGCACCCTCGAGGGCGCGCGCATCCGCAAAACCTTCATCGCCGCCCCCGGCCACAGCCTGGTCTCGGCCGACTATTCCCAGATCGAGCTGCGCCTGCTCGCCCATGTGGCCGATATCGCGGCCCTGAAGGAGAGCTTCGCCAAAGGCGAGGACATTCACGCCCGCACCGCCTCCGAGGTGTTCGGCGTGCCGATGGCCGGCATGGACGCCCCCACGCGCCGCCGCGCGAAGGCCATCAATTTCGGCATCATCTACGGCATTTCCGCCTTCGGCCTGGCCCGCCAGCTCGGCATCGGCGCCGGCGAGGCCAAAGCCTATATTGACGCCTATTTCAAACGCTACCCTGAAATCCGCGCCTACATGGAAGCCGCGAAGGAAGAGGCGCGCGCCAAGGGCTATGTGCTCACCCCCTTCGGGCGGCGCTGCTGGGTGCCCCGCATCACCGACAAATCCCCCCAGCTGCGCGCCTATGCCGAGCGGCAGGCGATCAACGCCCCCCTGCAAGGCGGCGCGGCTGACATCATAAAGCGCGCCATGGTGAAATTGCCCGCCGCCCTGTCCCGCGCCGGCCTGTCGGCGGCCCTCATCCTGCAGGTGCACGATGAACTGCTCCTCGAGGCGCCCGACGCCGAGGCCGCCGCCACCGCCGCGCTGGCGCGCGAGGTGATGCAGAACGCCGCCGCCATCTCCGTGCCGCTCACCGTGGAAACCGGCATCGGCAAAAACTGGGGAGACGCGCACTAACCCCACCCCCACCCCGCGCCTGTCCCAAAATGCCACGCCCCGGCATCTTAACCGCGCGGCAACCCGCATGCGCCAAACACCACCCTGCGCCGCCGCGCGCGCGTATGCCGCGCCGCAATAACCGGCTATAGATTTTCCGCCACATTCGGGGACCATGGACATGATTGCCACCACCGCGACCGTCACGAAAACCAAGGTAACAGCATTGCCGGGGGACGGCATCGGCCCCGAGGTGATGGCCGCCACCATGCGCATCCTGGAGGCCGCCAACGCCCCGGTTGAATGGGAAATGGCCGAGGGCGGCGCCGAGGTCTTCAAAAAAGGCATCGTCACCGGCGTCCCGCGTGAAACACTGGACAGCATCGCCCGCAACGGCCTGGCGCTCAAAAGCCCGCTGGAAACCCCGGTCGGCTATGGCGGCAAATCCGCCAACGTCACCCTGCGCAAACATTTTGAGCTTTATGCAAACATCCGCCCGGTGCGCGAGCTTCCCGGCATCACCACCCCCTATACCGGCCGGGGGATCGACATGGTGATCCTGCGTGAGAACGTCGAGGACGTCTATGCCGGCATCGAGCATATGCAGACCACCACGGTCGCCCAATGCCTCAAACTGATGACAGCACCAGGCTGTGAGCGCATCATCCGCGCCGCCTACGGCCTGGCCCTCGCCGAGGAGCGCAAAAAAGTCACCACCGCCACCAAGGCGAACATCATGAAGCTCACCGAGGGGCTGATGAAGCGCGTCGCCGAAATGGTCGCCCCTGAATTCCCCAGCCTCAAATCCGACCATATCATCATCGATAATTGCGCCCACCAGCTCGTCATCAAGCCCGAGGCCTTCGATGTCATCGTCACCTCGAACATGAACGGCGACATCATCTCAGACCTCGCGGCCGGCC
>JAKBAQ010000282.1 GCA_021808985.1 Pseudomonadota bacterium | reverse complement strand
ATGGGGTTTGGTGTGGGCAATCCGCATTTGATCCAAGCGCTAACGCGGATGAAATCCTATCTCGACTACGGCGCGTTCACGCCGATTCAGGTGGCGGCGACAGCAGCGCTGAATGGCCCGCAGGATTGTGTGGAGGAGATGCGGGTGCTGTATCGCGAGCGCCGGGATATTTTGATCAAAGGGCTGCAGAGCGCGGGCTGGGAGATGCCGAGCCCGGAGGGCTCGATGTTCGCCTGGGCGCCGATTCCGCCGAGATACGCGCATATGGGCAGCGTGGAATTCTCCAAGCTGCTGATGGCAAAGGCAAAGGTGGCGGTGGCGCCGGGAATTGGCTTTGGTGAATATGGAGATGGCCATGTGCGCATCGCGCTGGTGGAAAACGCGCAGCGCCTGCGCCAGGCCGTGCGCAACATAAAGCAGTTCATGGCGACCGATAACGGCGCGCCGGCTGAAACCGTGGCGGAGGTGTAGTCTTGAAACCGCTTAAAATTGGAGTTGCCGGCCTCGGGACCGTTGGCGCTGGGGTGGTGAAGCTGCTGGCGGCGCAGAAGGAACTGATCGCCACCCGTGCCGGACGGCCGATTATGGTGACGGCGGTTTCAGCCCGCGCGCGTGGCCGCGACCGGGGCGTGAAACTGGATGGGCTGATCTGGTACGACGATGCGGTGGCCCTGGCCCATGACCCGGATGTCGATGTGGTGGTGGAGCTGATTGGCGGCGCCGACGGCAAGGCGAAAGCCCTGGCGGAAGCTTCCATCGCGGCGGGCAAGCATTTCATCACCGCCAACAAAGCGCTGCTGGCTGTGCATGGCGCAGCTTTGGCCAGGGCGGCGGAGGCGAATAACGTCACCATCGCCTATGAGGCGGCGGTCGCGGGGGGCATTCCGGTCATCAAAGTGCTGCGCGAGGGGCTGGTGGCGAATAAAATCTCCCGCGTGGCGGGGATTCTGAACGGCACCTGTAATTACATACTCACCGTAATGCGCGAAGAAGGTCGGGGCTTTAGTGATGTGCTGGCTGACGCGCAAAAGCTTGGCTATGCCGAGGCCGACCCGAGCTTTGACATCGACGGTGTGGATGCCGCGCATAAGCTTGCCATTCTGGCCGGGCTGGCCTTCGGTGTGAGGATCGATTTTGAAAGCCTGCACATAGAGGGCATCCGCCGGGTTTCGGCGCTGGATATCTCCTTCGCGCAGGAGCTTGGCTACCGGATTAAGCTGCTGGGCATTGCCGAGGAGACCGAGGCGGGCATTTCGCTGCGGGTGCACCCCGCGATGGTGCCGGAGCAGAAACCCATCGCCACGGTGGACGGCGTGTTCAACGCTGTGTTGCTGGAGGGGGATTATTCTGGGCCCGTATTCTTGCGCGGGCGCGGGGCTGGTGAAGGCCCGACCGCGAGTGCCGTGGTGGCGGATTTGATCGACCTCGCGCGGGGGATTTGCGTGCCGGTTTGGGGAATGGAGGAAAGCGCGCTGGAGGAAGCGCGGATTGTGCCCATGGCGGAGCTGGCAAGTGCCTATTTTCTGCGCCTGATGGTGGTGGACCAGCCCGGCGTGTTGGCGGATGTGACTGCGATTTTGCGCGACCACGGCATCTCGCTTGAATCCATGCTGCAACATGGGCGTAAGCCGGGTGAGGCCGTGCCGATTGTGCTGGTGACGCATGAGACGCGCGAGGCGGCTGTGAACGCCGCTCTGGCGGGCATCGCGGCATTGCCAGCCGTGCTGGAGCCCCCGGCGCTGATCCGAATTGAACCGCAATAAGGGAGTTCCCAATGACCGACCGCCGTCTTGAAGACGTTTCTGACCGCAATCTGGCGCTGGAGCTGGTGCGTGTGACCGAGGCAGCGGCGATTGCCGCCTCGCGCTGGATCGGAAGGGGCAAAAAGAATGAAGCCGATGGCGCGGCGGTTGAGGCGATGCGCAAGGCGTTCGACACTGTGGCCATCGACGGCACCGTGGTGATCGGCGAGGGCGAGATGGACGAGGCGCCGATGCTTTATATCGGCGAGAAGGTGGGCTGCGGCGGTCCGGCGATGGATATTGCCGTGGACCCGCTGGAGGGCACCACGATCACCGCCAAGGGTGGGCCAAACGCCATTGCCACAGTGGCGCTGGCCGAGCGCGGCAATTTTCTGCACGCGCCGGATATTTACATGGACAAGATTGCCGTGGGCGGCGGGCTGCCGGATGGCGTGGTGACGCTGGACGCGCCGGTGCGGGAGAATTTGAAGAACCTGGCGCTGGCGAAGGGCGTCGATATTTCAGAGCTGATGGTCTGCATGCTGGACCGTGAACGCCATGCCGAGAAGATCGCCAAGATCCGCGAGGCGGGCGCTCGCATTCTGTTGTTGGGTGATGGCGATGTGGCCGGGGTGATCGCGGCCTCGCTGCCCGGTGGCGGGGTGGATATGTATCTGGGCTCCGGCGGCGCGCCGGAAGGTGTGCTGGCAGCGGCGGCGCTGCGCTGCACAGGCGGGCAGATGCAGGGGCGGCTGATGTTCGAGGATGACGCGCAGATTGAACGCGCGCGCGGCATGGGCATTACCGATCCGAGCCGCATCTACACCCTAAACGAGATGGCCAAGGGCGATGTGATGT
>JAKBAQ010000051.1 GCA_021808985.1 Pseudomonadota bacterium | reverse complement strand
CACCGCCAGCATCAAACCCTATGTCACCGGCAACACCCACCCCCGCTTCATGGGCTGGGTGCACGGCGGCGGCAATCCGGTCTCCATGCTGGCCGAGCTGCTCGCCGGCGCGATGAACGCCAATTGCGGCGGGCGCGACCATGTGGGCATCGCGGTGGAGCGTCAGGTCATCGCCTGGGCGGCGCAAATGCTGGGCCTGCCCGCGCAAGCCAGCGGCGTGCTGCTCACCGGCTCCTCCATGGCCAATTTCATCGCGGTGCTCTGCGCCCGCTTCAAGGCCCTGGGCGCCGATGCCCGCGCCAACGGGCTGCAAGGCGCGCGCCTCACCGCCTATGCCAGCGCCGGTGTGCACCGCTGCGTGCCCAGCGCGCTGGACATGGCGGGCCTCGGCCTGCACGCGCTGCGCAAAATCCCGGTGGACTCCGATTTCCGCATGGACCTCACAGCCCTGCGCGCCGCCATCGCGGCGGACCAAGCCGCCGGCCACACCCCTTTCCTCATCGTCGGCACCGCCGGCACCGTTGATGTCGGCGCGTTTGACGATCTCGCCGCCCTCGCCGCCATCGCCCGCGAGCATGACGCCTGGTTCCATGCCGACGCCGCCTTCGGCGCCCTCGCCGCCCTCTCGCCCAGCCGCAAACACTTCCTCACCGGCATCGAGCAGGCCGACTCCGTGGCGTTTGACTTCCACAAATGGGCGCAAGTCACCTACGATGCCGGCTGCGTCCTCATCCGTGACCCCATCCTCCACAACGCCACCTTCGCCCAGGCCACCAGCTACCTCGCCGCCGCCCCGCGCGGCCTGGCCGGCGGCCAGCCCTGGCCGTGCGACCTCGGGCCCGACCTCTCGCGCGGCTTTCGCGCATTAAAAATCTGGATGACGCTCAGCGCCTACGGCAGCGAGGCCCTCGGCGCCGTGGTGGATACCACCTGCACCCTGGCCCAGCACCTCGCCGCGCGCATCGCCGCCAGCAACCGGCTGGAACTCCTCGCCCCCGTGAAGCTCAACATCGTCTGCTTCGCCGTCACCGGCCACACAGACGCCCAAACCGCCGACCTGGTGGCCGATCTCCAGGAATCCGGCCTCTTCGCCCCCTCCACCACCATCATCACCGCCCGCATGGCCATCCGCGCCGCCATCGTCAACCACCGCACGCAACAAAGCGACATCGACGCCCTGCTCGATGAGATCCTCCGCCGCACCGCGGTTTGACCTGCATCAACGACTCCCCCTGCCCCAGCTGCTACCCGCCATGCCGGTTTTCAGGGGATCAGCATGGCCACCAGCGCGCGAGATTACGACCTCATCATCATCGGCGCGGGGCCAGCCGGCCTCAGCCTCGCCACCTCACTCGCCGCCCAGGGCCGCCAGATCGCCCTGGTCGAGAAGCTCCCGCGCGAATCGCTGGCGCTACCCGCGTTTGACGGCCGGGAAATCGCCCTCACCCACCGTTCGGTGGCGCTGCTGCGCGGCCTTAACGCCTGGGCGCACATCCCCCCCGCTGAAATCTCTCCCCTGGGCGAGGCCCAGGTCCGCAACGGCAATTCCCACCGCGCCCTGCGCTTCGCCCCGCCGCGCGCGCAAGCCGCGGCGCTCGGCCACCTGGTCCCCAATCACCTTATCCGCCGGGCCCTCTTCGCCGCCGCCGCCAGCCAGCCCAACATCCACCTGCTCACCGGCCTAGCCGCCGGCGCCATCCACACCAGCGCCAATCGCGCCACCCTCACCCTGTCTGACGGCACAACCCTCACCGCCCCCCTCATCGCCGCCGCTGACACACGCTTCTCCGAAACCCGCCGCCGCATGGGCATCCCCGCCCACATGCAGGATTTCGGCAAAACCATGCTGGTCTGCCGCATGGCGCATGAACAGCCGCATCACGGCATCGCCACTGAATGGTTCGGCTTCGGCCAGACCATCGCCACCCTGCCGCTCAACGGCACAGCGGCGTGGCCCAACATAAGCTCCCTGGTCATCACCCTGCCCACCCGCCAGGCCGAGGCCCTGCTGGCCTTGCCGCCCGGCGCCTTCGCCGCGGAAATGAGCGCGCGCCACCACCAGCTCGGCACCCTGCAGCTGGTGAGCACCCGCCACGCCTACCCGCTGGTCGCCGTCTATGCCGGGCGCTTCACGGCCGAGCGTTTCGCCCTGGTGGGCGACGCCGCCGTCGGCATGCACCCCGTCACCGCGCACGGCTTCAATTTCGGCCTCGTCAGCCAGCACACCCTCGCCAGCCTCATCGCCGAGGCTCCCGGCCAGGATATCGGCGCCCCCGCCCTGCTGCGCCGCTATGCAAGCCGCCACCGCCGCGCCACCCTGCCGCTCTACCTCGCCACCAACGCCACCGCCCTGCTCTATACTGACGACCGTCCCCCCGCCCGCGCCCTGCGCGGCGCCGTCATCGGCGCCGGCGCGCGCCTGCCCCTGGCGCGCCGCCTCCTCACCGCCGCCCTGATGCAAGGCGCCACCCCCGCGCACGCCGCCTGAAAGCCGCCCCGCTTTTGTAAAACCCCAGCCCCATGCCATAAACGCCCCGGCGCCGCCCAACACGCCAAAACCGGGGAAGCATGACCAAATCGCTCGAAAAACACCTCGCCGCCGCCCAGCACGGCTTCCACCTGCCGCCCGGCGCGCGAGAGATCATCCTGCTGCGCCACGGCGCCACCGTGGCTGAAACCACGCACACCCTCCCCTTTGGCGATCTCATCCTCAACAACCCGCCCCTGCGGCCAGACGGCCACGCCCAAGCCCAGGCCGCCGCCGCGCGGCTGCGCCATGAGCCCATCACCCACATCTTCGTCACCAACCTGCAACGCACCCGCCAGACCGCCGCCCCCCTCGCCAGCCTCACCGGCCTCACCCCCATCGAAATCCCCGAGCTGCACGAGCTGCACATGGGCGAATGGGAGCATGACTTCATGCAGAAAGCCGCCGCCGGCCACCCTCTGGTCCGCCAGATGCTCACCGAGGAAAACTGGGAGGTCATCCCCGGCACCGAGCCCACCTCCACCTTCACCGCTCGCATCCGCGCCGGCATCGGCAAAATCACCGCCCTCATGGCCGAGAACACCACCGTGGTCGCCATCGTCCATGGCGGCGTCATCGGCAAAATCTGCCAGCAGGCCACCGCCAGCCGCCCCTTCGCCTTCTTCGCGCCGGAGAACGCCTCCATCTCCCGCCTCATCGTCAACGCTGACAGCCACTGGTCCCTGCGCAGCTATAACGACACCGCCCACCTCTCCCCCCGCTGGTAGCCCCGCCTCTTGCAAAACCCCGCCGATCCCGGTCTATTCCGCCACTTGGCGCCGCACCATCTGCCGGCGGATCGAAGGTAACCAGCATGGACTCATCCCCCGCCCCACAGAAGCGCAAAGGCGGCCCGCGCCGCGAGCTGATGGCGCGCGAGCTGCTGGATTGCGCGGCCGAACTCTTCGCCGAAAAAGGCTTCGCCGGCACCAGCCTGCAAGACATCGCCAACGCCACCGGCGTCGGCCGCACCACCCTCTATCATTATTTCGGCAGCAAGGACGATTTCCTCACCGCCCTGGTCGAGGATGTCACCCTCGCCGCCTCCAGCGAACTGCGCGAGCTCACCCACGAGCCCGGCGCCAGCTTCCAGTCCCAGCTGCTCAAGGCGGCGGAAACCCTGGTCACCCGCCAGCTCGCCCGCGCCGTGCGCTTCAAGGTGCTGGACCGCGAGGAAAACCACCTCCCCGCCCCGTTGTTTGAGCGGCACCAGGCCGGCAAGCGCGAGGTTCTGGCCAGAATCTCCGGCCTCATCACCGCCGGCATCCGCGCCGGCGAATTCCGCCCGGTCGACTCCAACATCGCCGCCCTCAGCTTCATCGGCATGTGCAACTGGACCGCCTGGTGGTTCAACCCCGCCGCCAACAAATCCGCCGCCGAGGTCGCCGCCATCGTCGCCGGCCTCGGCGTCGGCGCGCTGCTCAGCCACACCACCCCGCCCGGCCACACCACCCCGCATGAAATCGTCGCCGGCATCCGCACCGAGCTGGACCGGCTGGATCATCTGCTCGGCGGCGGTTCCGGCGGCTGATACGCCTCCAGCCGCCGCCGCGCGCCAGTTTTAACCAACCGCGTCGAATCGTTGACACATACGTCGACAACTCCGATAACACCCCCCGGGAGTGAACATGATCGGCGTGCAAGAACCCATCCCAGGCGTGGTCTACCCTGAGCCGGAGCGCCTGCGCGCCTACCTGGCCGCCGGCGAGCTGCCCGAAATCGGCCTCGCCCAGGCCCTGTGCCGCGCCTTCGCCACGCACGCCGCCCGCCCCGCCCTGCACACGCCCGAAGGCACCATCACCTACGCCGCGCTGGACAGCATCACCAACCGCCTCGCCGCCGCCCTCTGGTCCCTCGGCCTGCAACCGCTGGAGCGTGTGCTCTTCCAGTGCGCCAACTCCAAGGAGCTGGTCTACGCCCTCATCGGCTGCCTCAAGGCCGGGCTTATCCCCGTCTGCACGCTGCCCTCCCACCGGGAGCGCGAGATCACCTATCTCGGCAACCACACCGCCGCGCGCGCCCATATCGTGCATGATGACGACGAAAAATTCGACCTCGCCGCCTTCGCCCAATCCCTGCGCGGCGCCATCCCCAGCATCCGCCACGTCATCACCCTGCGCGGCCAGCCCCGCCCCGGCATCTCCCGCCTCGAGGATCTGGCCGCATCCCAGAACGCCGCCAGCGCCGCGCAAGCCGTCAACACCCTCCCGCGTGACCCCTTCCAGGCCTGCATCTTCCAGCTCTCCGGCGGCACCACCAGCATCCCCAAGGTCATCCCGCGCATGGCCAATGACTATTTTTTCAACATGCAGCGCACCGCCCAATGGCTGGGCTACACCCCGGCTGACACGCTCTTCATGCCCATGCCGATCATCCACAACGCCTGCATGGTCTGCTTCCTCGGCCCCGCCCTCATCTCCGGCGCCGCCTTCGCCATCCCGCGTGACATGAGCCCCCCCGCCTGGGGCGAGGTCTTCCGCGCCCACCGTCCCACCTTCGCCGGCCTCATCCGCGCCCTGCTGCCACGGCTTGAAGCCATGCTCAACGAGGGCCACGCCGATATCTCCAGCATCCGCGCCTTCTGGAGCCCTGACGGCGCCAACCTCCTGCGCGAGAAATTCCACCGCCCCACTTATGCGATGTTCGGCATGTCCGAGGGGCTGAACATGTACACCAAGGCCAGCGACCCCGATGAAGTGATCGACACCTGCGTCGGCCGCCCCATCTCCGCGTGTGACGAAGTCCGCCTCCTCAAGCCCGGCACCAGCATCGAGGCTGATTTCGGCGAACCCGGCGAGCTCACCTGCCGCGGCCCCTACACCCTGCGCGGCTACTACAACGCCGCCGAGCGCAACCTGGAAGCCTTCACCCCCGACGGCTTCTACCGCTCCGGCGACCTGATGATAAAACGCCGCGTCAACGGCGAAACCATCTACGCCTTCGCCGGCCGCGCCAAGGATATCGTGAGCCGCGGCCACGAGAAGGTGAATTGCGAGGAGCTGGAGCACGCCCTCGCCACCCACCCCGCGATCGCTGACTGCGCCATCGTCGGCATGCCAGACCCCAAGCTCGGCGAGCGCATCTGCGCCTACATCGTCGCCCGGCCCGGCCAGCCCGCCCCCACCGTCGCCCAGCTCGCCGAGCATCTGCGCGCCTACGGCCTCGCCAAGTTCAAATGGCCCGAACGGATTGAAACCGTGCCCGCCCTCAGCCTCACCAAGGTCGGCAAGCTGGACAAAGCCGCCATGCGGCAGGATATCGCCCGCAAACTCGCGGCCGAGGCCACCGCCCAATAGGCGTTACGCGGCCGTCGCCGCCGCCCGCAGCGCCTCGCGCACCCGCCCGCCCGTCTGCGCGCCGGGCAGCGCCGCCACCGCGCGGCCGGCCTCCAGCAGCCGCGGCAAATCCACCCCGGTCGCCACGTCCATCCCCTCGAACATCCAAACCATATCCTCGGTCGCGGCATTCCCCGTCGCCCCGGGCGCAAACGGGCAGCCGCCCAGCCCGGCGGCGGCGGCGTCGATCACCCCAACCCCCTCGCTCCAGGCCGCGAACGCATTGGCCGCCCCCATGCCGTAAGTGTCATGCCCATGGAACGCCCATCCCGGCACCCGTGGAAAGCGCGCCATCGCCGCCCGGAACAGCGCCGCCACACGCCCCGGCGCCGCCCGCCCCGTGGTGTCGCACAGGGCAACCTCGGCATTCCCCTCCAGCGCCAGCAGCGCGTCCAGCAAATCCAGCACCACCCCCGGCGCCACCGCCCCGGCGAACGGGCAATCAAACGCCGTCGCGATATTCAGCCGCAGCTTCACTCCCGCCGGCAGCATCGCCGCGATTTCCGCATAATCGCGCACCGATTCCGCCGGCGTGCGGCGCACATTGTTCAAATTATGCGGCGCCGAGGCCGAGAGAAAAAACGCCACATGCCGCGCCCCGGCCGCCAGCGCCCGCTCGGCATGTTTGCGGCTCGGCGTCAGCACCTGCGCATCCAGCCCCGGCAGTTCCAGCGCCGCCGCCAGCACCTGCGGCGCATCCGCCAGTTGCGGCACCGCCCGCCCCACGAACGAGGTCACCTCCATCCGCCGCAGCCCCGCCGCGTGGAGCGCGCGCACAATCCCTATCTTCTCCGCCGTGGGAATGAACGGCCCCACCGCCTGAAACCCATCGCGCGGCGCCACCTCCACAATGCTCACCCCGCGCATCAAATCACCCCCTCCGCCCGCAGCGCGGCGATCTCCTCGCCCCCCAGCCCCAGCAGCCCGCCATAAACCTCGTCATTATGCGCGCCGATCCGCGGCCCAGCCCAGCGCACCACGCCCGGCGCCTCCGGCACATGCGGCACAATGCCCGGATGCAGCACCTGCGCGCCAAACCACTCATCCTCCACCCGCCGCACCATCCCGCGCGCGATATATTGCGGGTCCGCCGCGCAATCCGCCGCCGTATAGGCCTTGCTGCTGGGAATATCGGCAGCACTCAGCCGCGCCAGCAAATCCTGCGCGTCCAGCCCGCGCGTCCATTGCGTAATCAGCGCATCCAGCGCCGCCACATTCTCCACCCGCGCCTTGTTCCCCTGGTAGCACGGCATCCGCGCCAGCTCCGGCTGGCCCATCACCTGCGCCAGCTTGGCGAACAGCGGCTCGGAATTGGCGCCAATCAGCACCCAGGCGCCATCGCGGCTCGGATACGCATTGCTCGGCGCCGCCGTCGCCAACCCGCCGCCCGAAGGCGCGCGGATTTTCCCCAGCGCGCCATATTCCGGCAGCACCCCCTCCATCAGGCTCAGCACGCTCTCGGTCAGCGCCGCGTCCACCGTGCGCGCCATGCCATCACCGCCCGCCCGGTCGCGCTGCCACAGCGCCGCCATCAGCCCAAACGCCGCATAAATCCCCGAAACAGAGTCCCCGATGCTCACCCCCACCCGCACCGGCGGCAGGTCCGAGGTCCCCGGCGCATGGTTGGTCAAATACCGCAGCCCGCCAATCGCCTCGCCAATCACCCCAAACGCCGCCCGGTCCCGGTACGGCCCATCCTGCCCGTAACCCGAAATATGCGTAATGATCAGCCCCGGCCGCGCATCGCGCATCGCCGCCGCGCCCAGCCCCAGCCGCTCCAAATGCCCGGGGCGGAAATTCTCCACCACCGCATCGCATTGCGCCACCAGCCGCAGCACCAGCGCGCGCCCCTTCTCGCTCTTCAAATCCAGCGTCACGCAGCGTTTGTTGCGCCCATGCACTGACCACCAGAGCGAATGCCCATCCACCATGTCGCCCCACTGGCGCACCGGATCCCCCTGCCGGGGCTCCACCTTGATGACATCAGCCCCCAGATCCGCCAGCAGCCGCGTGCAGAAAGGCGCCGCCACAAAATGCCCGAGTTCCAGAATCCGCAGGCCCTCAAGCGGTGTTTTCAAAACTGTCTCTCCCTCAGCCGTAGCGCGCCGCGCCCGCGTAAAAATCCAGCAGAGCCTGATTGAAATCGCGCGGATTTTCAATGGTCGGATAATGCCCGCTCTGCGGCACCATCATCACATGCACGTCCGGGTAATCCTCCCGCATCTCGCTGATGAAATATTTGCGGTTATGCGCCGCCTCATCCTCGCCCACCAGCAGCATCATCGGCACCCGCCGCTCGCGCAGCCGCTGCGCGATCGCGGCACGCCGCTGCGGCGTCAGATATGGCGGCGTCACGAACGCCGTCACCGAGGTCAGCTCATGCGCCTTGGTGAACACCTTCAATATCTCCGGGCTGTTCAGCACTTTCGGCCCCCAGAACTGCCCATATTCCAGCCGGTCCCGATACACCGCCATCATCCCCTGCTCCCGGGCCAGCGCATGCATCCGCAAAAAATTCTTCTTCCCCGCCTCGCCCAGCGGATCATAAGGTTTGTGGGTCTCATCGGAGATGATCATGCTCGCCGAGGAAATCACAATCCCCTTCACCCGCTCCGGTATCCGCTCGAACAGATGCAGCGCCGTGTTCGCCCCCCAATAGGCCTGGCCGAACAGATAGAACCGCTCCACCCCCAGATGGTCGAGCAGCGCGATCTGGTCCTCCGCCATCCGGTCGAAATTATAGAACTCATTGGCCCGCGCCGGGTCCTCCACATGCGTGGTCAGCCCATGCCCGCGAATATCCGCCGCGATGGTCCGGTAATATTTCGCAAACGCCGGAAAATTATCCTCAAACCCCTCGATGTTCGAGGTCAGGTTATGCACCAGCAGCAGCGCCTCGCCACGCCCCTCCTCGCGATAATTGATCTCGATCCCATTCAGCCCAACCACCGGCATCACCGCGCCTCCATCAGCCGCCGCGCAACCGGGCCGTACTCACGCTGCAGCGCCGCCCAGCTCTCCCCGGCAATCCGCCCAAATTCCCTGATCTGCTCCGGCACCAGCTGGTAGGGCGGCCGGTTCGGCCCCGCCTTCATCCAGCCCGCCGCATCCATCCGCCCTTTCTCCAGCGCCGTGTTATGAATCTGGAACCGCTCCCAGTCGCCATAGCAGATCACCGGCAGCACCGCCGCCGTCATCTTGTCGGTCAGCGCCAGCGCCGCGGCCCAATCCCCGCTCACCTTCGCCGCCGCCACCAGCTCGCGCAGCGCCACCGCCGGCGCCGGCCCGCACGCCGCGCTGCTTGACCAAAACGCAACCGCCGTCTGCGGGTCCAGCCGCGCCGCCGCATAAAACTCCGCATCCATCGGCATCAGGCGTATCCTGCCCCGCGCCGCCTTCTGGTCCCGCAAATATGTCGCGGCGCTCGCCGTCTTCGCGCAGATCACCTGCGGAATCTCCGCCACCTGCGCCCAGAAGGCCGGCGGAAAATCAAACTTGAACACGAACGAATTGGCATAGACGCAAACCGGCATCTCCGGCACCGCCTCGGCCAGGTCGCGGTAGAACTGCGCCGCCATGTTGGCGTCCGGCTTGTTCCACATCCCCGGCCCCACCATCGTGCCGTCCGCGCCCAGATCATACGCCGCCCGCGTCTGCTCAATCGCCTCGCGCGTGCCCAGCGCCGTGCTCCCCGCGAACACCGGCACCCGCCCGCGCGCGCTCTCCACCATGGTTTTAATGAACACCCGCTTCTCCTGGGCACTCAGCGCCGCGCATTCGCCCAGCGTGCCCAGGCTCAAAATCCCATCCACGCCGGCGGCGATCAGCGCCTCCACCACCCGCGCCGTCTCATCCAAATCCACCGTATCCTCCGCCCGCCAGTCGGATGCATTTTCCTTCGCCGGGGTCGGAATAATCGCCCACGCCCCCACCACATCCGCGGCGGTCAACCTGGTTTTACGAATCGCCATATCTCAACTCACCTTTTGCAAAAATGCGCAACCCGGCCTCAGCCCTGGTACAACCCAAGCGGCCCCTCGGCCAGATTCACGATCACCGCCTTGCTCTGCGTGTAGTGCAGCAGCGTCTCGAACGTGTTCTCCCGCCCGAACCCGCTCTGCTTGAACCCGCCCAGCGGCTGCCCCGGCACGAAATTATAATACCGGTTGATCCACACCGTCCCGGTCTGCATTTCGCGCGCAAAACGATGCGCCCGCGTCAAATCCCTGGTCCACACGCCCCCGCCCAGCCCGTAATCGGTGTCATTGGCCAGCGCCAGCACCTCATCCTCATCGCGCCAGCCCAGAATGCACGTCACCGGGCCAAAAATCTCCTCCCGCGCAATCCGCATCTCATTGCGCACATTGCTGAAAATCGTCGGCTGGATGAACAACCCCCGCTCAAACCCGGCAATCGCGGCCTTCGCCCCGCCCGCCAGCACATGCGCCCCCTCGGCGCGGCCCAGCTCCAAATACCCGGCCACCTTGTCGAACTGAATTTTCGACGCCTGCGGCCCCAGCTGCGTGCGCGGGTCCAGCGGGTCGCCCTGCCGCACATTGCCGATCTGCGCCTCCAGCTTCTCCAAAAACCGTTCCATCACCGCCTCATGCACGAACGTCCGGCTGCCCGAGATGCACACCTCCCCCTTGTTGAACACGGTGGACATCACCACCCCTTCCGCGGCGGCATCCAAATCCGCATCCGCGCACACGATATTGGCTGACTTCCCCCCCAGCTCCATCGTCTGCGGAATAATGTTCTGGCTCGCATACTGCATGATCTTGCGCGCCGTCGGCTTCGAGCCGGTGAACGAAACCTTGCGCACCAGCGGATGGCACACCAGCGGCTCCCCCGCCTGCGGCCCGTACCCGGTCACGATATTCACCACCCCCGGCGGCAAAATATCCGCGCATTCCCTGAAAAATTCCAGAATTGACAACCCGGTCGACTCGGCCGGCTTCACCACCACCGTATTCCCCGCCGCCAGCGCCGGCGCCACCTTCAGCGCCGTGCAGTAAAGCGGAATATTCCACGGCACGATCGCGGCGCACACCCCCAGCGGCTCGCGGTGCACCAGCAGCATGCTGTCGGGAAAATCCGTGGTCTCGCCATGAATCTGCAACGGCAGGCTGGCGAAATAATCATACACCTCCGCCGTCGCCGGAATGTCGAACATCGTGGAATCCGTAATCGGCTTGCCGTTATCCACGGTCTCCATCATCGCGAAATCCGCCAGCCGCGCCCGCATCCTGCGCGCCATCTCCTGCAATATCTGCTGGCGCGCGCGAGGATGCGTGCGCGCCCACGGCTTGAACGCCCGGTGCGCCGCCTGCACCGCGCGGTCCACATCGCGCGCGTTGCCGGCCTGGATATGCGAAAGAATCTCCCCCGTCGCCGGGTTGGCAACCGCGATGGTCTCGCCCGAATCACCCCCCACCCAGGCGCCATCGATGAAATGCCCATAGCTTTCCAGAAAAAGCCCGCGCCGCGCCGCGCCCCCCGCTCCATCCATCGCCATCACTCCCTCAAAACTCTGTTCCTGGTTCCATCCCGCCGCGTCTGATATTTTTAATCATTATTATCCAATAATCGACACTACCGTCGAAATGTCAACTCAAACAAACCGCTCCCCCAGCCAGCCAATCACCCGCACCGCGGCAATCTCCTGCCCGCTCTGCTCATCCAGCCGCAGCGACTGCCCATGATGATTCCCCCTTATATCCGTCCGCTGCTTGTCCCGGCTGCCGATGCTCTCGAATATCTCCGCCGCATCCGCCGGAAACACGCTATTGTCCCCGGTATAATAAATCATCAGCACCGGCTGCCTGATCGCCGCGCCGCACAGCGCGAACGACGCCCGCGAGCTGATCCCCGACCAGGTGGAAAGCCAGCTCTCCGGCGTGCACACCCGCGCGAACCCCACGCTCCCCACATTCGAGACCAGCGGCTCCGCCCCCCACACGCTGCCCCAGCGCCGCTCGGAGGGGTCGAGCGTGGTATCAAAGCAGCGCAAATCCGCATCCGTGCGCCACACCTCGAAAATCCCGGAGAAATTCGCCTTCAGCGCATTGCCCGCCCCGCCATCCTTCAGCCGCGCCTTCTCCGCCATCCGTTCGGCGATCGCCGCGCGCGCCCGCGCGTCAATCCGCGCCACCCGCGCCGCCTGCGCCGCGCGGTAGCGGCTGATGAACGCCGGCGCATAGCGCGCCCCGCCCGCCTTGCCCGGCCTGAACCCGTTCTCCGGGCTGAACGGGTCCAGCGCCGGGTCCACCGAGAGCGGATCATCCTCATCCAGCACCGAAGGGTCGATCATATTGCCCAGCAGCTTGCCCTGGCCCGGATGCGGCGCCACGAAAATGAACCCATCGGCCACCGGCAGCACCGCCTCGCCCAGCTTCGCCGCCCGCCCGCCCGGCGTGCGCGCCAGCCGCTCACCCGGCGGCAACAGCGATTGCTGGTTATAAAACGCGAACAACCCCGCCCCGCCGGAATTACCCAGCTGCACGATATGCTCAAACCCCAGCTCCCGCAGCTTCACCATCCCGGCCGCCACATCCAGCACCGCCAGCTCATGCTCCAGGCGCAGGTCATTGCCCACCGTGCGCGGCCCCTGCACCCAGCAGGCATACCCTGCCGCCACCAGATGCGGCACCAGATAATGCGAAACCAGCAATTCCCGCGGATGCATGATAAACACCACCGTCCGCTCGCGGTCCTGCGCGTGCAAATACCCCAGCACCGGCGCGCCATCCGCCGTCATCACCGGAAACACCTGGGTTGACATGCCCGCCGGCACCAGCGCCGGGTCCCATGAGGCCCCCCGCAATCCCGCCGTCACCCGGCGCTCAAGCCCCGGCTCCTCGTTTTTCTCGTTCATCTCCCCGCCCCTCAGGTAAAATCGCCGCTTCCACCAGCATGCCGCCACGGCGTCCCGCCCGGCGGCAAAAGGCAACCGGCCCCGCTTGCGTCACCGCGGCGGGCCGGCCAGTCTTGAGGATCGAATAGTCGACAGATACGTCGAAACTGTCAAGGCGAAGACAGGGCAAGGCGAAGAGGCGG
>JAKBAQ010000281.1 GCA_021808985.1 Pseudomonadota bacterium | reverse complement strand
ATGGCCGCCGTCTTCGTCTTCGGGTCGCTCTGCACCTGCGGGTTCACCTGCGCGAAGGCATAGCCAAGGTCCAGAGCGCGCTGGTTCAGCGCGGTCACGCCCTGCGCCAGCGCATCGCCGTCAAACCAGTCCCCGGCCGAGAGCGGCACCAGCCCGGTCAGCTCCTTGCTGGTC
Organism: Pseudomonadota bacterium; assembly: GCA_021808985.1. GTDB lineage: Bacteria > Pseudomonadota > Alphaproteobacteria > Acetobacterales > Acetobacteraceae > Acidocella. The sequence goes on along the minus strand of JAKBAQ010000281.1, from coordinate 2,432 downwards.
AGCGTGCGGATACCCGAGACAATCTTGATGCTGCTCACCCGGTAGCGCGGACCCTCGTAAATATCGTAGGTCAGATAAAAGGATTTCCGATCCGGGCTCAGCTCCGCATTGGCGCTGATGACATTGAAGTCAACATATCCCTTATGCAGATAGAACTTGCGCAGCAGATACTCATCATACTGTATCCGGTCCGGATTATACTGGTCCGCGCTGGAGAGAAACCGGAACCACGCCGACTGCCGGGTTGAAACCACCTCCCGCAGCGTCGACTGGCTGAAATGCTTGTTGCCGATGAAGACAATGCGGCTGATCTTCGTCTGCACGCCGTCATGGCACTGGAACACCACGTTCACGCGGTTATCGGGTAATTTAATGTAATTAACCGTTACGGTCGCGTCAAAATAGCCTTTCTTCGCATAGGCATCCAGCAGCGCCTGCCGGTCCGCCTCGGCCGCCTCGGGCGTGAACACCGAGCGCGACTTCAGCGACACCGCCGCCTGCGCGTCCTTGTCCGCGATCGCCTTGTTGCCGCTGAACAGCACCTGGTCGACGGTCGGATTCTCCACCACCGCGACATCGAGCTGGTCCCCCGCCCGGGTGATCGAAACCGTCTTGAACAAGCCGGTCGCATAAAGCGTCTTCAGCGACTCATTAATCTGCTGCGCGTTGAACGGATCGCCCGGCTGCACCACCATGTAAGAGGTGATCGTATCGCTCTGGATCCGGTGATTCCCGCTGACATCGATGGCCGAGATAATCCCGCCCGGCGCCACCTGGGCGCTGGACGTTTGGGCGCGGGCGGCGCCATGCGGGCCGCACGCCAGCAAGGCCGGCAGAATACAGACGGAGGCCAAAAGGACCGAGCGCGGCTTAAGCAACAGATAATCTCCCAAACCATACAGGCCTCCGGCGCGCCGGAGTGTTTTCGCTGTGGCGCGTTTGGCACGGGCCGGGCTTATCGGCAAGGCCAACCGCTCAAACTACCAGCCGCGCCGCGGCTAGCCAAACAGATGCACAACCCAGCTGACCGCGCCCATCCGGCTCAGATCATTGAAAGTCGTCAGGAAAAACAGCGAAATGATGAGCGCTGCGCCAAAGCGCAGGCCAATATCCATGGCCCGCGCCGGCAACGGCCGGCCATATATCGCCTCGGCCAGATAAAACAGCAAATGCCCCCCATCCAAAATCGGAATGGGCACCAGATTGATCAGGCCGAGATTGATCGAGAGAAACGCGATGAAGCTGATGACACTGATAATCCCCAGCGCGGCCACCTGCCCGGTCACCTCGGCAATCCCCAGCGGTCCCGCCAGCTGCCCCAACCCCTGGCGATGCACCACCAGATTATAAAGCCCGCTCAGCATCCCCTTGCTGTCGTTCCAGGTCTCCAGCGCCCCCGCCACCACCGCCCCCGGCGGCGAAAAATGCTGAATGCTGGACACACTGCCCGCCACCCCCAGATGCCCGATCTTCGCGCCATCCACCATCACGTCGTTCAGGCTCACCCGCTGCTGCAAAACCTTGCCCTGCCGCAGCAGGGTAAAGTCCACCGCCTCGTCCGGATGCCGGCTCACAACCTCCTGCAACTGGCTGAAATTCTTTATCTGCTCGCCATTCACCGCCAAAACCCGGTCCCCGGCGCGAAACCCGGCCGCCGCCGCCGGCGAGGCCGGCTCCACCGTGCTGAACACCGGCTGCACGACGACTCGCCCAACCGTCATGAACAATCCCGAAAACAGCACGAACGCCAGCAGCAGGTTGGCCAACGGCCCGGCCGCCACGATAAACGCCTTGGAGCCCAGCGAGGTCCCGGCAAACGAGCCGGGCAGCGGCGGTGCTGGATCATTCGGCTCGCCCCAGCCCTGCATTTTCACATATCCGCCCAGCGGCAGCGCCGAAACCTTCCACACCGTGCCCGATCTCGCCCGCCAGGAAACCAGCGCCGGCCCAAAGCCGATGGAGAACACCTCCACCGTCACCCCGCGCGCCCGCGCCGCCAGATAATGCCCAAGCTCATGAAAAAACACGAGCACGCCCAGCACAAACGCATAGGTCAGAATTGTCCGCGCGGTATCGAACATCAGGCCGCCCTTGCCGTCGCCAGCCCGTTGGCGGCCGCGCGCGCCGCCTCATCCAGCGCCAGCACGGCGGCCAGATCAGGCACCGGCGGCGCGCCCAGCTGCTGCAAAACCTGCTCCACAATCCCGGCTATATCCAAAAAGCCTATCCTGCGCTCTAAAAACGCCGCCACCGCCACCTCATTTGCCGCATTCAGCACCGTCGGCGCCCCCGCGCCGGCCTCCAGAGCCGCGCGCGCCAGCCGCAGAGCGGGAAAGCGCACCTCATCCGGCGCCGCGAATTCCAGCTTCATCACCGCCGCCAGATCCAGCCGCGGCGCCGCCGTGGCAATCCGCCGCGGCCAGGCCAGCGTA
>JAKBAQ010000280.1 GCA_021808985.1 Pseudomonadota bacterium | reverse complement strand
GGCGACCATTTCAGCGCCCTGGCTCTCCTGCAGCAGGGTGAGGAAGCTTTCCGCCGCGCCGAGATGCGGGCCGGAGCTCGCGGCCTCGGCGCAGCGGCCGGGATTGGCGGCGGCGAAGGCGCGCATGATGGCGATGGTGGAGTCGGCGGAGCCGTCATCACGCCAGAGCAGGACCCAGTTGGTGTAACGCTGGGCGGAAAAACTCTCAAGTTGCGCTTGCAGGAACTGTTCGCCATTATAGGTTGAAAGCAGGATGGTGATGGCTGGCCGGACAGAGGCGCTGGGGCCCTGGCTTAACAACAGGCACCGGAGGGAGCGGATTGGGGCATGGGGCATAGGGCTCGGGTCATGCGCTGTTTCGTGTCCTCAAGAAACCATGGCTTCATGGTTTGTTATACAGAGGCAATGCGACACTAGGCAATGAAGAAGCGGATTTATGTTGCATTGCCGCAGGAATGTTGCGGTGTGGAGTCAGCTTGGGGGGTCAAGGTCCAGCAATTGCTGGACAATTGGCCCCAGGCTGGCCTGCCAGGCGGGGAGGGTGACGCCGAAGACCTGGGCGAGCTTGGCGCAGTCCAGCCGCGAATCGGCGGGGCGGCGGGCGGGGGTTGGCCAGTCAGCCGTGGTGATGGGCTGCAATTCGGGCGGTTTTTGGCGGGGGGCGGCGGCCTCGAAGATGGCGGTGGCGAAGCCGTGCCAGGTGGTCTCGCCCGAGCCGGTGGCGTGGAAAATGCCCCGGTATTCTGGCCGCCAGCCGGTTTGGCGCAGGCGGGAGGCGATGTGCAGGATGGCTGCGGCAAGGTCGGCCGCGGCGGTGGGGGTGCCGCGCTGGTCGGCCACCACGCGCAGGGTGGGGACGCGCCGCGCGGCGGCGAGCATGGTGCGGGCGAAGTTTTTGCCGTGCGCGGCATAGACCCAGGCGGTGCGCAGGATGATGGCGTGGGCGGCGGTGGTTTGCAGGATGGCGGCTTCGCCGTCGCGCTTGGTGGCGCCGTAGACGCCGGTGGGGTTGGTGGGGTCGCTCTCAAGGTAGGGCGCGGCCTTGGCGCCGTCGAACACATAGTCAGTTGAGATGTGGATGAGCGGGATGTTGGCGGCCTCGCACAATTGCGCGAGGTGCTGCGGGCCGGTGTGGTTGCCGGCGCGGGCGGCTTGTTCGTCGGTCTCGGCTTTGTCCACCGCGGTGTAGGCGGCGGCGTTGATGACGAGGGTGGGGCGGGCGGCGTGGAAGCAGGCGTCTATGGTTGAGGGCTGCTCGAAGTCGAATTCGGGCCGGGAGACGGCCTGGAAGGCAAGGCCCTGGGCGGTGCAGAGCTTAACGAGTTCCTGGCCGAGCTGGCCGCTGCCGCCGGTTATGAGGATCATTGGTGGGAGAACCAGGGTTCGCAATCGGCCAGGCGGGGGGCTTGCATGTCTTTCTCGGAGAGCAGGGCCTTGCCGGGCTCGACCGGCCAGGGCAGGGCGAGGGTGGGGTCGTTCCAGATGACGGCGCGCTCGGCCGCGCGGTCATAGTCGCCGGTGACTTTGTAGATGACCTCGGTGTTCGGCTCGATGGTGCAGAAGCCGTGCAGGAAGCCGCCGGGGATCCAGAGCTGCGACCAGTTGGCCTCGCTGAGGATGGCGGCGGCGTATTTTCCGTAGGTGGGGGAGCCGTGGCGGATGTCGACCGCGACATCCCAGATGGCGCCCTTGATGACGCGGACCAGCTTGCCCTGGACGTTGGGCGCGATTTGGCAGTGCAAGCCGCGGATGGTGCCGGGCTGGGCGGAGAGGCTTTGATTGTCCTGCACGAAATGCTCGGTGAAGCCCTGGGCGGCGAGTTTGGCCGCACTCCAGGTTTCGGAGAAGAAGCCACGGGAATCACCGAATTTGGGCGGGGTGATGAGCAGGACCTCGGGGATGTTGAGCGGTTCGATTTTCATCAGTGGTGCGTTCCGTTCGCGATGTCTTGAAGGATCTGCCCGAGTTCGGTTTTCTTGATGCGCTCGGCCTGCGCCATGAGCTGGGCGGTGTCGATGAAGCCCATGCGGAAGGCTACCTCCTCCGGGCAGCCGACCAGGTTGCCCTGGCGGCTCTGGATGGTTTGCACGAAGGTGGCGGCCTGGATCAGGGAATCGGGTGTGCCGGCGTCAAGCCAGGCGGTGCCGCGGCCCAGGCGTTCAACATGCAGCGTGCCCTCATGCAGGTAGATCTGGTTGAGGTCGGTGATTTCCAGCTCGCCACGGGCGGAGGGTTTTACCTGGCGGGCGAATTCGGTGACCCGGTGATCGTAGAAATAGAGGCCGGTGACTGCCCAGGGGGAGGTGGGGTTTTTCGGTTTTTCGACGATTTCGATGGCCTTGCCTTGGGCGTCGAAGCTGATGACGCCGTAGCGCTCGGGGTCGCGGACCTGGTAGGCGAAGACGGTGGCGCCCTCGGGCCGGGCGCCGGCGGCGCGCAGCAGGGTGGAGAGATGGTCGCCGTGGATGAGATTGTCGCCCAGGGCCAGGGCGCAGGGTTGGCCGGCGATCCAGTCAGCGCCGATGAGGAAGGCCTGGGCGAGGCCCTCCGGCTTGGGCTGCTCGGCATAGGTGATGCGCACGCCGAGATGCGAGCCGTCATGGAACAGGCGCTGGAA
>JAKBAQ010000279.1 GCA_021808985.1 Pseudomonadota bacterium | reverse complement strand
GCGGCTTGCGTGGCGGCCGGATCGTCCAGCCAGGCCCGCGCGGCGGCGGCCAGGCCCTGGGCATCGCCCACCTGCGCCAGCGCGCCCGCCCGCGCCAGCCGCGCCGCGGCCTCGACGAAATTCTCATTATGCGGCCCGGTGATGACCGGGCGGGCCAGCAGCGCGGGCTCGATGACATTATGCCCGCCAAAGCCCGCCAGCGAATTGCCGATGAAGGCGAAGGGCGCGGCGCGGAAGAACAGGCCAAGCTCGCCCAGCGTGTCGGCTACATAAATTTCGCCCGCCCGCGGGGCCTCGCCAAGGCTGCGGCGCGGCGCGGCGGCCAGGGCCGCCACCTCTGCTCCGCGCGCGGGGTGGCGCGGCGCGATGATGGTGACAAGCCCCGGATGCGCCGCCAGCAGGGCTTCATGCGCTTGCAGGATGAGCGCCTCCTCGCCGGGATGCGTGCTGGCGGCCAGCCATAGCGGGCCGGGAATTTCGCGGCGCAGCGCGGCCAGGGCGGCTTCATCCACCGGCAGCTTGGGCGCGAAGAATTTCAGGTTGCCCCATTCCAGCACGGCGCCCACGCCAAGCCCGCGCAGATTGGCGGCATCGCCGGGCGATTGCGCGTGAATGGCGCGAAACCCGCCGAGCAGGCGCATGGCCAGCCCCGGCAGCCAGCGCCATCTGGCCGCTGAGCGGACGGAGATACGGGCATTGATGAGCAGGCGGGGAATGTTCCTGGCATCGCAGGCGGTGAGCATGCCGGGCCAGAGTTCACTCTCCACGAACACCGCCGCCTCCGGCCGCCAATGCGCCAGAAAGCGGGCCACCCAAACGGGATGGTCCAGCGGCGCGAACTGGTGGCGGGCAAAGCCGGGCAGGCGCTCGGCCGCCAGCCGCGCGGAGGTGAGGGTGCCGGTGGTGAGCAATATCTGCGCGCGCCCGGCGAGCGCGTTGATCACCGGCAGAACCGACATGGTCTCCCCCACGCTGGCGGCATGGAACCATACCAGCCTTCCCGCCGGGCGGGGCAGGGCGGCCAGGCCGAAGCGCTCATTCAGCCGCGCCGGGTCCTCCTTGCCCATGCGCGCCCGGCGGGCGAGCATGCGGCGCAGCGCGGGGGCCGCGAGGCGCATGGCGGCGCCGTAGGCGGGCAGGATCACAGCAGCTCCACCGCGCGCTCCATCACGGCATTGAGCGCGCTGTTCACCGCGGGAACCCCGCTCTGCCAGTCCTCAGGCGAGACGCTGAGCGGCGCGCCGCACACCAGGGTGCCGCGGCCAAAGGGCAGGGGCAGGCGCATCTTGTCCCAGGACTCCAGGGTTTTGGCGCGCGAGGTGATGGCGCCGCAGGGCAGGATCAGCCTGCCGCTGAGGCTGGCGAGCTGGGCGACGCCCGGGGCGGCATGGCGGCGCGGGCCGCGCGGGCCGTCAGGCGTGAGGCCCACATGCATGCCGTTGGCCAGGGCCTTGAGCAGGCCGCGCAACCCCGCCGCGCCGCCGCGCGAGGAGGAGCCAGAGACCAGGGCGATGCCCATATGCTGCACCGCCTGGCCGATCAGCTGGCCGTCACGATGCTGGCTGGCCAGCACCACGGCCTGGCGCGTCATGCCCAGGCGCTTGGCGCGCAGCCAGAAAACCGGCATCGCGGGCAGGCATTCGTGCCAGAACACCACGATCAGCGGCGTCTCCCCCGCCATCAGGCGCAGATGCGCCTCACCCTCCACCCGCCAGCGCAGGGTATGCGCCACCAGCGTGAGGTAGCGCGCGGCGGCCCAGGCGATGAACGCCTGGACAGGGGTGGATTGATAGAATTTCTTCACACCCCCGGCGGTAGCATTAAGCGGGCGCAACGCCAACCGGGGGGCGGCGCGCGGGCGGTTAGAGTTCCTCGATCCGCCGTGCCGTGTCATCCAGCAGGCTGGCGATCTGGTGGATCGTGCCGCTGGCCCGGTCAGTGTTTTCCAGCTTCAGCCGCAGCGCCGTGCGCAGATTCTCCATCGCCCGGATCAGCGGCGGCGCCATTTCGCGCGGTTGCGCCGCCGCGATGCGCGCCAGCAGCCCCTCCACCGCCGGCTGCGCCTCGGCGAGGCCGGCTTTGCCCTCCGGGGTGATGGAGAACAGCTTGCGGCTGCCATCGGCGGCGCTGGCCACCTGGCCAAGCTCGTCGAGCATCATCAGGGTCGGGTAGATCACCCCGGGACTCGGCGCATACGCACCACCTGAGAGATCCTCCACCGCCTTGATGATCTCATAGCCATGCCGGGGCTTCTCGTTGATGAGATGCAACACCAGCAAGCGCAGATCGCCATGTTCGAGCAACCGGGCCAGCCGCCCGCCACGGCCATGGTGCCGTCCCTCCCGCATGCCGTGGCCGCCCTCATGGCGCGGCTGCCTGGCGAAGCGGCGTTCACCACCATGGTGGCCACCCAGCCCGGTTTGGTCCTGATTACAAAATCGCATATGTCTTTCTCCTTGTTAGACTGTATCTAGATATATCTAAATACAGTCTAAGTCAAGCAAAAAGCCGGTTCAGGCGCTCATCCGTTGCCACATGGGAGGCTTGCCGCCCGCACGGGGCGCTACGCCGCCGGCTGCGCCAGCGACTTGAGCTGCCCGCACGCCGCCAGAATATCCTGCCCGCGCGGGGTGCGGATGGGCGAGGCAT
>JAKBAQ010000050.1 GCA_021808985.1 Pseudomonadota bacterium | reverse complement strand
GAGGCCGATGGCGTGGTGGAGCGCGCCGGGCGGAAGAAATTCACCGAATCCGGGCGGCTGCCGGAGACGGCGGTGGTGGAAGTGACAGGGATTGACCGCGACGGCGAGGCCCTGGCCCGCCCGGTGGCGTGGGATGGGCCAGGGCGCCCGCCGGTGATTTTCATGCGCGCCGAGGCGCGCGGCCAGGCGGCGCTGGCGCCCGGCGCGCGGGTGCTGGCGCGGCTAAAGCAGGTGGGCGCGGAGAAATATGAGGGGCGCACGCTCAAGCGCCTGGCCGAGCAGGCGGGCGGCATTGTCGGCGTGTTCCACCCCACGGCGGCGGGCGGGCGGATTGAGCCCACGGACAGGCGGCAGAAAGCCGAATGGCTGGTGCCGCAGGGCGAGACGCTGGGCGCGCTGAATGATGAGATCGTGCGCGCGGAGCCCCTGCCCGGCGCCAAATTCATGGGGCCGAAACCGGCGCGCATCGTCGAGCGGCTGGGCTCGGCCACGGATGCCCGCTCGGTCAGCCTCATCGCCATCGCCACCCATGGCATTCCCATGGATTTTACCGACGCGGCGCTGAAGGAGGCGGCCAAGGCCAAGGCGGCGGCGCTGGGCAAGCGCGTGGATTTGCGCGAGGTGGCGCTCATCACCATCGACGGCGCCGATGCCCGCGACTTTGACGATGCCGTGTTCGCCGAACCGGCCTCGCACGGATACCGGCTGATCGTCGCCATCGCCGATGTGGCGCATTATGTGAAGCCCGGCTCCGCGCTCGACAAATCCGCCAAGGAGCGTGGCAACTCCTGCTATTTTCCAGACCGGGTGGTGCCGATGCTGCCCGAGGCGCTCTCCAACGGCTGGTGCAGCCTCAAGCCGCATGAGGAGCGCGGCTGCCTGTTCGTGGAAATGCATGTCGACGTGCATGGCGCCAAGCTCTCGCACCAGTTCGGACGCGGGCTGATGCGCTCGGCCGCGCGCAAGACCTATGAGCAGGTGCAGGCGGAGTTCGAGGATGATCCCAGCAGCCATGCGCATCTTTATGCCGCCTTCACCGCGCTGAAGGCGGCCCGCGAGGCGCGCGGCACGCTCGATCTCGACCTGCCGGAGCGCAAGGTGAATCTGGGCGAGGACGGGCAGGTGCAGAGCATCGCCCCCCGCCCGCGACTCGACAGCCACAGGTTGATCGAGGAATTCATGATTCTGGCCAATGTCTGCGCCGCCGAGGAGCTGGAAAAGCGCCGCCTGCCCTGCATGTACCGCGTGCATGCGCCGCCCAGCGCGGAGAAGCTGGATAATTTACGTTCCTTTTTGGCAACACTCGATATTTCTTTGGCCGCCGGCGATCAAATTCATCCTCGCGACCTCGATCGCGTGTTGAAACTTGTCGCGGGGACGGACAAATCCAGCCTCGTGAATGAAACCATCCTGCGCAGCCAGTCCCAGGCCGAGTATTCCGCTGAGAATATCGGTCATTTCGGTTTGGCGCTCACCAGATACGCGCATTTCACCTCGCCGATCCGCCGCTATGCGGATCTGCTGGTGCATCGCGCGCTCATCACGGCGCTGAAGCTCGGGCGGGACGGGCTCGCGCCGGATGATATCGCGCAGTTCGAGGACACCGCGCAGCGAATCACGGCCAGTGAGCGCCGCGCCACGCTGGCCGAGCGCGATTCCACTGACCGTTATCTGGCGCTGTACCTACAACATCGCGTGGGAGAGTTGTTCACCGCGCGGGTATCGGGAGTAACCAAGTTCGGTCTATTCGTAACCTTACCTGATAGTGGCGCGAGTGGATTCCTGAGCATGGCGAACCTGCCGGATGATTTCTGGATGCATGACGAGGCGACCCAGAGTCTGATCGGCAAGAAGTCCCGCAGGACTTATCAACTGGCCCAGATGCTGGATGTGCGCCTGGTGGAGGCGCGCCCGGTGACCGGCGGGCTGCTGTTCGCCCCGGCCGATACCGCGCCCCCGCGCGGCCCGCGTTCTGCGCCACGAGGCCGTGGGACGCATAAATCCAAACCCAAGCAGAAGCGACGCAGGTGATCCGCGCGGCTGTCATCCTTTTTGTCTGCGTGATTTTGCCGGGAAGCCTGTGGAGCTCCCCGGCGATGGCGGCGCCCGCGTTCGATTCGGTGACGGCCGCCTCGGTATGGGGCACGGCGCTGGCCTATATCGCGCCGCGCGCGCTGCAGCAGCTCACCATTCCGCAGATGACCATCTGGGGCCTGAACGGGCTGGCGGCGCTGGACCCGGACCTGAGCACCAGCCTGGTGAACAACCAGATAACCCTGAACGGGCCTGAGCAGATGATCCTGGCCGTGCCCGCGCCCGCGCCCGATGACGCGATGGCCTGGGGCAAGGCGGCGGCGCAGGTGGCGAGCGCGGCCTATGCCGTCTCGCCAGCGTTGCAGCAGGCCGGCACGCAAGGGGTGATCAGCAGTTTTTTTGACGAGCTGTTCAACCATTTCGACCCGTATTCGCGCTACGAGCCGCCATTGCAGGCCGCGCAGGACCAATTGCTGATAACCGGCCTCGCCAGCGCCGGGGTGAGCTTCGCGCAGCAGGGGGATGAGGTGGTGATCGGCAGCGTCGCCGCTGGCGGGCCGGCTGAAAATGCCGGGCTGAGCGTGGGAACCCAGGTGCTGCAGGTGGATGGCAGGCCGGTTTATCCGGGCGAGATAACCCACCTGAACAACAGCATGAGCGGCATTTACGGCACCCCCACCACGCTGCAGCTGCAAGACCCCGCCGGGAGCGGCGTGCCGCAGAATGTCACCATCACCCGCGCCTTCATTCCGCCGCAGACGGTGTTTGCCGAACCCTCGCCGGCGCCGGGCGTGCTGGCCCTGAAAATTTCCGGCTTCAACAAGGGCACCGGCAACCAGTTCTCCTCTGCCCTGGCCACGGCCATTGGGGCGCAGCCGGCGCCGGACGGGCTGCTGCTGGACCTGCGCGGCAACCGCGGCGGCATATTGCGCCAGGCCATTCTGGTCGCCGATTCGCTGCTGCAAAGCGGCGAGATTGTGCAGACGGCCGGGCGTGACCCGGATGCGGACCAGTCGGTAGAGGCCGAGGGCTCGGATTTGACCGGGGGGCTCAGGATTGTCGTGCTGGTTGATGGGCAGACCGCCAGCGCGGCTGAAATTCTCGCCGCCTCCCTGGCCGACAACCGCCGCGCCGTGGTCGTGGGGTCGGAGACTTTGGGCAAGGGGCTGGTGCAGACCGTGACCACCCTGCCCGACGGGGGTGAATTGTTCGTGACCTGGAGCCGCGTGCTGGCCCCGCTTGGCTGGCCCCTGCAAGGGCTGGGCGTGATGCCGCAAGTGTGCACCAGCCTCGGCCCCTCGGGGCTGCAAACCCAGCTGAGCGCCCTGGCCAAGGGCAAGAACCTGATGGCGCCGGCGCTGACGCAGGCGCGCGCCACCCGCGCTGGCGCCTCGGTGGACGATATTTTGAGCGTGCGCGACGCCTGCCCGGCTGATACCGGCTCGGACGAGGATTTTGCCGCCGCCGGGTATCTCTTCAATAACCTGAAAGCCTATCAGGCGGCGCTGCTGCCATAACCACAACTCTTGACCAACCCGCGCAAAATGCGCCATACGGCGCGCTTCTGGAGATTCTCAACATGGCCAAATCCAACGTCGTTCAAATTAAGCTGATTTCCACCGCGGACACTGGTTACTTCTACGTAACCAAGAAAAACGCGCGCGCGCAGACTGCGAAGCTTGAGCTCAACAAGTATGATCCGATCGTACGCAAGCATGTGAAGTTCAAGGAAGCCAAGATCAAGTAATCAGGCTCTCCCGCGCGGGAGAGCTGGCTGCCTGGCCTTGCCAAACCCCCTGGCGCAGAGATGCGCCGGGGGTTTTTGCGCGTGCAGTTGCGTGGGAAAAGTTTTTTGGGGCAAAAATTTTTAATAATTTCAAACAGTCTTTAAAAATGCCGCCAGCCGGGCCGGGTGAATTGCAGCATGGCGCCCGAATCGTTGAGCACATGCACACCGGCGCCCGCCTGGAACATGCCTATCTTGGTCACCGGCAGATCGCCGCAGGCGGCCTTCAGCGCCTCGCCATTGCCCGGCGGCACGGCCAGCAGCAGCTCATAATCATCGCCGCCGGTGAGCCGTGCTTCCAGCGCGCCCGCGCCGCATGCCGCCGCCGCGGCGGAGGCCGGCACCAGCCCGGCGCGGATGACGGCGCTGAGGCCAGCGCCCTGGCACATATGCCCCAGATCTTGCACCAGCCCGTCTGAGATATCGATGGCGGCGGACACCAGGCCGGCCAGCGCCAGCCCCATGCGTGGCTCCGGCAGCAGGGAGCGGGCGGTGAGAAAGCCTGACGGATCTTCAAGCTCGCCCAGCCGCGCCCGCAGGCCCAGCGCCGCGTCGCCGATGGTTCCGGTTACCCATATGCCATCGCCGGCGCGCGCGCCGTTGCGGCTCAGCGCCGCGCCGGGGGCGGTGTGGCCGATCAGGGTCGCGCTTAGTGAAATTTTGCCCCGACTGGAGGATGAATCGCCGCCGAACAGGCTGATATTGAAAAATTTCTGGTCCTGCGCCAGCCCTTGCGAAAAGCCCGCCAGCCAGTCCTCCCCCACGCCTTCGGGCAGCGCGGTGGTGAGCAGATAGCCCAACGGCACCGCTCCCATCGCCGCGAGGTCTGAGAGGTTGCGGCGCAGCAGCTTGCGCGCGATGAGGGCCGGATCGTCCCGCGTGAGGAAATGCACATCCTCCAGCATCTGGTCGACGGTGAGGACCAGATCCCGGCCCGGCGGCGGGGTGAGCACGGCGGCGTCGTCGGTCAGTCCCCTGCCTTCTTTTCCCGCCAACGGTGCGAAATACCGTGCGATGCGGGAAAACTCATCGCTCATGAAGCGGTTTGGAACTCGGCCGGGCGAAGCAGATGGGCCAGGCGGTCCAGGATGCCGTTGGCCATGCCGGGCTCATCGCCGGAGAAAAACCCGTGCGCCACGTCCAGATACTCGTTGATGACGACTTTCGCGGGCGGGCCGTCGCTCATCCATAACTCGGCGCCGCCCGCCCGCAGCAGCGCGCGCAGCACGGGGTCTATGCGCGTCAGCGGCCAGCTTTCGGGCAGCGCCGCTATCAGCATGGCGTCGATCGTGTCCTGCTGCTGCGTCGCCGTGCGCACGATGCGGGCGAATAGCGGCACGTCGGCGGCTTTCAGGCGGCCTTCGTTCATGTCGCCATGGCCGGGGGCGTCGCCGCCGATCCGGTGGCGGACGAACTGGTCGATCACCGTCTCCGGGCTGGTTGGCCCCTGCTCGGCCTGATACAGCGCCTGCACCGCGGCCAGGCGCGAGATGGTTCTGGGACGCGCGCTCATGCCGCCATCGACCGGGCCAGCGCGATCTGCCTGAGGCAGGCGACCGCCGCCTCCGCGCCTTTGTTCGCGCCGGTCTCGTGGCTGCGCGCCACCGCCTGGGCCAGCGTGTCCACCGTGAGAACGGCGGTGCCGAGGCAGATGCCGTGATCAACCGCGACGCGCATCAGACCATCCATGGCGGCGGAACAGATGAATTCATAATGGTCGGTCTCGCCGCGCACCACGCAGCCGAGCACGATATAGCCGTCAAAACTCTTGCCGCTCCTGGCCGCGATGGCGACGCCCTGCGGCAGCTCATAGGCGCCGGAGACCTCCACGATGCTCAGCTCGGCGTTCACCTGGGCGAAAATCTCCCGCGCCGCGGCCAGCATGCCTTCCACCACATGCTGGTAATAGGGGGCGGTGACGACGAGGATTTTCGGCGCCGGGCCCAAAAGTTGCGGCGCCTTGGGGGGCGGCGCGTCAGCGGTGCTCATTTTTCGTCAATTCCTTCAATGGCGCGTTGCTCGACCATGTTCAGCCCGTACCCTTCCAGGCCGACGATGGTGCGCTTGTGGTTGGAGAGCAGGATCATGTCCTTCACGCCGAGATCGATCAGGATCTGCGCGCCGATGCCGTAGTCGCGCAGGGTTGGCGCGGCGGTCCGGCCGTTCACCAGGTCGCGGATGCGCTCGGAGACCACGGTGTTGCGGTTCTCGCGGATCAGCACGACCACGCCGCGCCCGGCGGCGGCGATCTGGTGCATCGCGCCGTGCAGGCTGGCCAGATGCTCGCCGCCCACCACGTCGCTCACCGTGTCCACCGCGTGCATGCGCACCAAAACCGGCTCGCCGCCGTTCACATCGCCCATCACCATCGCCAGATGCTCAACCCGGTCAACCTGGCTCTGATAGGCGATCATCCGCCAGTGGACGCCGTTCGGCGCGGTCACCATCCCTTGCTCAACCGACTTCACCAGGCGCTCGGTGGTCCGCCGGTAGGCGATGAGGTCGGCGATGGTGCCGAGCTTCAGGTTGTGGCGCTGCGCGTAGGCCACCAGGTCCGGCAGGCGGGCCATGGTGCCGTCATCGTTCATGATCTCGCAGATCACCCCGGCGGGGGTGAGCCCGGCGAGGCGGGCAATGTCCACCGCCGCCTCGGTATGCCCGGCGCGCACCAGCGTGCCGCCATCGCGCGCCATCAGCGGGAAAACATGGCCGGGGGTGACGATATCATCGCGCCCAAGCTCCGGGTTGATGGCGACCGCGATGGTGCGCGCGCGGTCAGCCGCGGAAATGCCGGTGGTCACCCCTTCCCTCGCCTCGATGGAGACGGTGAAGGCGGTTTCATGCCGGGTGCCGTTGGCCTGGCTCATCAGCGGAATGCCGAGCCGCTCCACCCGGCCCTTGGTGAGCGCCAGGCAGATGAGCCCGCGCGCGTGCTTGGCCATGAAATTGATCGCATCCGGCGTGGCGAACTGCGCGGGGATCACCAGATCGCCCTCGTTCTCGCGGTCCTCGTCATCGACCAGGATGAAAATCCGCCCGGCGCGCGCCTCCTCGATGATCTCGGCGGCGGAGGAGATGTATTCGTGCAGACCCGCTGTTTTCAGCGTCGATTTCAGGCCATCCATTGGGCGTTGTCCTTCAGCGCCGCCGTGGCGGCCATGTGAGTTATCGTGTGCAAATGTTTACGCATGCTGAAAACCGAGCTGCCGGGCGACATAGCGCGCCAGCATGTCAATTTCTATGTTCACCCTCTCGCCGGGGCGCAATATCGCGAAATTGGTGTGCGCCGCCGTGTGTGCAATGATGTTGACGCCAAAAACCGCGCCATCGACCTCGTTGACCGTGAGCGAGACGCCGTTGATGGCGATGCTGCCTTTTTGCGCCACCAGGGGGGCCAGCGTGTCCGGCAGGCGGAATTTCCAGCGGGTCGAGGTGTTCTCGGGGGTCGCGGAGAGCACCTCGGCCACGCCGTCAACATGGCCGGAGACGATATGCCCGCCCAGCTCGTCGCCCAGGCGCAGCGAGCCTTCCAGATTGATGCGGCTGCCCGGCGCCCAGCCGCCCAGCGTGGTGAAGGCCAGAGTCTCGGCCGAGACATCCACCGCGAACCAGCCGGGGCCGAAGGCCACCACGGTGAGGCAGCAGCCGGAACAGGCGATGGAGGCGCCGAGCTTTATCTCGCCCGCGTGCCAGCCTGGATCGGCGGGTGTTTCAATGACAAAGCGCGCGTCCCGGCCCTGGCCGAGCGGCTGGACCTCGCGCACCGTTCCAACGCCGGTGATCAAACCCGTGAACATTTTTACTCAGCCTTACGGTAGGTGGTCAGCATGTCATCGCCGAAGCGCTCCTGCGCCATCAGCCTGAAACGGGGCATGGAGGCCAGGGTGGTGACGCCAAAAGCCTGCGCGGCCGGCCAGCCGTCGCCGCCGATGATGCTGGGCGCGTGGAACCAGGCCAGCCGGTCCACCAGCCCGTCACGCAGCAGGCCGGCGGCCAGTGTGCCGCCGCCCTCGGCCAGAATGCGGGTGAGCCCGTGCTTGGCCAGCGCGTGCAGGCCGGAGGCAAGGTCTACCCCGGCGGCGCAGCAGGGCAGCTCTATCAGCTTCACCCCGGCGGCCTCCAGCGCCCGCTTGCGCAGGGCATCGGCGCCGTTGCGGTGCAAAATCCATAGCGGGTGCTGCCCGGCGCTGCGCACCAGGCGGCTCATCAGCGGCGTGCGCAGGTGGCTGTCAACGATGATGCGGATGAGCGGGCTGCTGCGGAAGCCGTCGATCCGGCAGGTCAGGTCTGGGTCGTCGGAGAGGACCGTGCCAACCCCGACCAGCACCGCGTCATGCCGGCCGCGTATGGCGTGCACCGCCCGGCGCGCGGGCTCGCCCGTCAGCCATTGCGACTCCTTGGTGCTGGTGGCGATGCGGCCATCCAGCGTGGAGGCGAGCTTGAGGCGCACCAGCGGGCGCTGGCGCAACACCACGCTGGCAAAGCCGGAAATCACCGCCGCGCATTCTTTTTGCAGGATATTTTCAGTGACCTCGACTCCCGCGGCGCGCAGCTGCGCAACCCCGGCGCCGTTCACCTTCGGGTGCGGGTCACCCGTGCCGATGACCACGCGCTTAATCCCGGCTTCGATTAAGGCCGTGGTGCAAGGTCCTGTTTTTCCGGTAAACGCGCATGGCTCTAGCGTAACATAGGCGCTCGCCCCGCGAGCGGCGGCGCCGGCCATTTTCAGCGCCTCAACCTCGGCATGCGGCCGCCCGCCCGCCGCGGTGCGCCCACGCCCCACCACCCGTCCCTGCGCCACGATGACGCAGCCAACCGAGGGGTTTGGCGCCGTCTCGCCCAGGCCGCGGCGGGCCAGGGCGAGGGCAGCGCGCATATGCGCCTCGTCTGTTAGCGGCGTGCTCATTCTTCCAGCTTCGGTTTTGGCAGGTCGCTCATGTCGCCCAGGAAAGTCTCAAAATCCTTGGCCTCGCGGAAATCGCGGTACACCGAGGCGAAGCGCACATAGGCCACCGTATCCACCGCCTTGAGCGTTTCCATCACCAGCTCGCCGATATCATGGCTTTTCACCTCGGTCTCGCCGCTGGCCTCCAGCTGGCGGACGATGCCGTTGACGATGCGCTCGATCCGCTCCTCGTTGAAGGGGCGCTTGCGCATGGCGATGCGCACCGAGCGGGCGAGTTTTTCACGGTCGAAGGCGACGCGGCGGTCATCAGCCTTCACCACGACGAGCTCGCGCAACTGCACGCGCTCAACCGTGGTGAAGCGTTGCCCGCAACCGCCGCAGAAGCGGCGGCGGCGGATGGCGCTGCCATCTTCGGTGGGGCGGCTGTCTTTAACCTGGGTATCAGCCTCGCCACAGAACGGGCAGCGCATGTCTTGGCTCCCTTATCAGCGATAGATCGGGAAACGCGCGCAGAGCGCCTTCACCCGCGCGCCGACTTCCTGCTCCGCCTGCGCGTTGGTGCCGTCGTTGGACTTCGCCAGACCATCCAGAACCTGGCCGATCATCTGCCCGACCTCGCGGAACTCCGCGGTGCCGAAGCCGCGCGAGGTGGCGGCCGGCGCGCCGAGGCGGATGCCGGAGGTGATGAACGGCTTTTCCGGATCAAACGGGATGGCGTTTTTGTTGGCGGTAATGTGCGCGCGCTCCAGACTCGCCTCGGCCGCCTTGCCGGTGGTGTGCTTGGGCCGCAGGTCAACCAGCAGCAGGTGTGAATCGGTGCCGCCGGTGACAATCGCGAGCCCTTGCTCCACCAGCGTGGCCGCCAGGGTTTGCGCGTTGGCGACCACGGATTTCTGGTAGGTCACGAAGTCCGGGTGCAGCGCCTCGCCGAAAGCGACCGCCTTGGCGGCGATCACATGCATCAGCGGCCCGCCCTGCAGGCCGGGGAAGATCGCGGCGTTGATCTTCTTGGCGATGTCCTCATGGTTGGTGAGCACCATGCCGCCGCGCGGGCCGCGCAGGGTTTTATGCGTGGTGGTGGTGACCACATGGGCGTGCGCCATCGGCGAGGGAAAAATGCCCGCCGCGACGAGACCGGCGAAATGCGCCATATCGACCATGAAATACGCGCCCACTTCATCAGCGACGGCGCGGATGCGCGCGAAATCAATAAAGCGCGGATAGGCGGAGCCACCGGCGATGATCAGCTTGGGCTTGTGCTGGCGGGCCAGGGATTCCAGCTCGTCATAATCCAGCAGGCCATCATCCTTGCGCACGCCGTATTGCACGGCGTTGAACCATTTGCCCGACATGTTGGGCGCCGCGCCATGGGTGAGATGCCCGCCGGCGGCCAGTGACATGCCGAGAATCGTATCACCCGGCTGTACCAGGGCCAGAAACACCGACTGGTTGGCCTGCGAGCCGGAATTGGCCTGCACATTGGCGAAGCCGGCGTTGAACAGCTTCTTCGCGCGCTCGATCGCCAGGGTCTCGGCCAGGTCCGCCGGGCCGCAGCCGCCGTAATAGCGCTTGCCGGGGTAGCCCTCGGCGTATTTGTTGGTCAGCACCGAGCCCTGGGCGGCCAGCACAGCGGCGGAGACGATATTCTCCGAGGCGATCAGCTCGATCCCATCCTGCTCGCGCACCAGCTCCTGATGCAGAATCGCGGCCAGCTCAGGGTCTGTCTGGGCCAGCGGGGCTGTGAAGAAGCGGGTCAGGTGGGGGGTGGCGCTATGCTCGTTCATGCGGCGGGCTCCGTGGAGGGGTTGAGTTTGGCGAGGCGGCGGTCATGCCGCCCGCCCTCATAGGGGGTGGAAAGGAAGGTTTGCAGAATGTCCAGCGCCACTTCCTCGCCGATGATGCGCGCGCCCAGGGCGAGCACGTTGGCATCGTTATGCGCGCGGGTCAGCCGGGCGGTGGTGACATCATGCACCAAAGCGCAGCGAATCGCCGGATTGCGGTTGGCCGCGATGCTCATGCCGATGCCGGTACCGCAGACGAGGATGCCAAGGTCAGCCTGCCTGGCCGCCACCGCGCCGCACACGGCATGGGCGAAATCCGGATAGTCGACACTGGCGGCGCCTTCGGTGCCGAAATCCAGCAATTGGTGGCCTGCCTCGGCCATTGCGGCGGCGAGCCGGCTTTTCAGGGTGACGCCGCCATGGTCAGCGCCCAGCGCTATGATCAAAGAACGATTCATGCAGTGCGTTTATCATGAGGCTTCGCGAGAAGGAAATAACCGCGAGCCGCTCTCCGGCGGGAGGCTGGGTTTCAGGAAATGAACAACCCGCCCAGCCCGCCCAGCACGCCAAACGCGCAGGTGACACCGCACACCGCGATGACCACCCATTTATAGACCCCCTGCAGCCGGTGCGCGGGCGGCAGCGCCAGGCGGCAGAGCCGGACCAGAAAGCCCAGCACCATGGGCAGCAGCAGCGCGTTCATCACCTGCACGCCGACATTGAGGCTGACAAGGTTGGGCGTAACCCCCACCAGCACCGCGCCGCCGATGACGCACAGCGCGTAGACGCCGTAAAACCAGCGGGCCTTGAGCGGGTGATGCTCGAGCGAGCGCTTGTACCCCGCGACCTCGCCCAGCCCCCAGGCCAGCGCCAGGGAGGCGACGATGGCCGCGACCATGCCGGCGCCGATGACGCCCAGCCCAAACACCAGCCGGCCGAATTGCGCGCCGAGATACGGGGTCATCGCCAGGCTCATGTCGCCGACCGTGTTAAGGCTGGCCTGCGGCGCGTGCGGGCGGATGGAGGCGGCGGCGGCGATGAGCACGGCGGCCATGACCAGCTGCGTGACCAAGGCGCCGACCGCGGTATCCCACCTTGCGGCGGTGTAGTGGCTGGGGCTCAGCTTTTTGTCGGCGATGGCCGATTGCTGATAGAAAATCATCCACGGCATGATGACGGCGCCGATATTGGCGGCGACCAGATATTCAAAATGCGGGTTGAACACGGGCACCCGCACGGACTGGTGCAGCATGACCGAGAGATGCGGTCGCGCCGCCCAGGCCACGAAAAAGAACGCCAGCTCGAACAGGCCGATGACGATGGCCGCGCGCTCCACCCGGCGGTATGAGCCGGTGAGCACCACCGCCAGCAGCGCGATGACCGCCAGCGGCAGCGAGACATATTGCGGCACCCCGTAGAGATCGCCGATGCCAGCCACGCCGGAAAACTCGGTGAGCAGCGCGCCCACGGTGGCCACCGCCAGCCCGGCGGCGGAGAGCCATGCCCATTTGGGGCCGAAGGACTCACGGATCAGCTCGCCATGCCCGCGCCCGGTGAAAATGCCGAGCCGCACGGTAAGCTCCTGCACGACATAGAGGATCGGCACCAGGATGATCTGCACCGCGAGCAGCTTGTAGCCCCATTGCACCCCGCTCTGCCCGGCGGTGATGATCGAGCCGACATCGGTATCAGCCAGCATGACCACCAGGCCGGGGCCGAAAACGGCCACCCACGGCAAGGCGGTGAAGCATTTGCCCAGAGAGGGCTGGACATTCCGGCTCTTGGTCGTCGAAGGCATCAGCGGTCAGCTCCCATCGGGGTACAGTTGCAATTCATTCTCATCCACTTTCAGTGCATCGCGCGGCCCCCGCATTGATGCAGATCAAACTGACAAGAAACCGTCGGTATTGCAATTAAGAATTATTCGCAATACATGCTCCGTTCTAGCCATCCCCGGCCATGCCCGTCAAGGGCTGAAAAAGCCCGGCGCCGATTGCAGCAATGCGCCGCGCTCACCTCGCAATCAGCGCGTGAACCTTCTAATCTGGCGCCATGATAAACCGTTCCTTCCCCAATACCCGGCTGCGCCGCAACCGCTACGATGACGCCACGCGGCGGCTGGTGGCGGAGCATAAACTCTCGGTCGACGATCTGATCTGGCCGATCTTCATCCGCGAGGGCAACGGCGAGGCAACGCCCATCGCCTCCATGCCGGGCGTCTCGCGCACCGGGCTGGAGGGGCTGGCCAGGCATGTCGAGGCCGCCGCGCGCCACAGGGTGCCGGCCATCGCGCTGTTCCCCGCCACGCCGGCCGGGCTGAAGAACCCCACCGCCACCGAGGCGCTGAACGCCAACAACCTGATGTGCCAGGCCGCGCGCATCCTGAAGGCCGAATTCCCCGAAATCGCCCTGGTCGGCGATGTCGCGCTCGACCCCTATACCGACCATGGGCACGACGGCCTCATCGAGGACGGCTATGTGGTCAACGACGAGAGCGTGAAAATCCTGGTGCGCCAGGCGGTGAACCAGGCTGCCGCGGGCATCGACATCATCGCCCCCTCCGACATGATGGACGGGCGCATCGGCGCCATCCGCGCGGGGCTGGACGAGGCCGGGTTCATCAACACCCGCATCATGAGCTACGCGGCCAAATACGCCTCCGCCTTCTACGGCCCGTTCCGCGATGCCATCGGCTCCGGCGGCGCGCTGAAGGGCGACAAGAAGACCTACCAGATGAACCCCGCCAACGCCGAGGAGGCGCTGCACGAGGTGGCGATGGACCTCGCCGAGGGTGCGGACATGGTGATGGTGAAGCCCGGCATGCCCTATCTCGACATTATCCTGCGGGTGAAGCAGCGCTTCGAGGTGCCGGTGTTCGCCTATCAGGTCTCGGGCGAATATGCGATGATCATGGCGGCGGTGCAAAACGGCTGGATCGACCACGAC
>JAKBAQ010000049.1 GCA_021808985.1 Pseudomonadota bacterium | reverse complement strand
GCTGGAGCTTGCCATGGCCGGCGTGCCGATGGCGGTGACCTACCGGGTCAACCCCATCAGCGCGATGCTGGCCCGCCGGCTTATCAAGGTGCCGCATGTCGCCATGATCAATCTGCTGGCCGGGCGCGAGCTGGTGCCCGAACTGCTGCAACAAGACTGCACCCCAGCCAAGCTGAGCGATACCCTGCACGGGCTCATCACCAATCCCGCCGCCGCGGCGGCGCAGCGCGCCGGTTTCGCCGCCGCCCTGGCAAGCCTGCACGCCCCCGAGGGCACACCCTCCGCCGCCGCCGCCGCCAGGGTGCTCGCCAATCTCAAGCGCCAAAGGGCCAGGCCCTTGGGGAGCTTTTTATAAAAAGCTCCCCAAACCCCGCAAAAATTTTTTTATAATTTCAATTTGTTGTAAGAGAAGACGGTTAAAACACCCCAGGGCCTGGGGCGCCGCTCACTCCGCCGCGCCGGCGCCATTCGCATTCGCCGGCTCATACAGCGCGATCATGATCCGCTTGCCCGCCACCTGCGTCTCGGCGGGTTTGCCCAGCGCATTCGCCCCGGCGAAGAATTTTGAAAACGCAACCCGCTCCGCGCTCTGCCCGGCATGGCCATACACGGCCCACACGCGCTTGCCCTGGCTCAGCGCCAGCTCGGCATGGTTCAGATCTCCGGCGGAATCCTTCAGCACCACGTTGCGCGCCCCGGGCGGCAGATACACGCGCAAAATCGGCAGCGCCCCGGAATCGTAGAGATACACCACATCCCCCGGGCTCACATCCTTGGCCAGCAGTTTCGCCGCTATATCCCAGCGCGGCTTGGTCTCCACATGGTAGTAGGGCACCATATTCGCGAACAGCAGCAAGCCGGCCGCGCCCAGCGCCAGGGCGCGCAGCCGGGGCCTGGCGCTATCCAGCAGCGCCGCGCCGCCAATTCCGGCGAGAATGGCGAACGGCGCAGCACTCCACAGAATATAGCGGGGCAGCAGAATCGGCCGCCAGATCGACACGATGGTGAACGAGAGCGGCAGAAACACGCAGGATATGCCAAGCACCGCCAGCAGCGCCGGGCGGCGGCGCAGCACCCAGGCGGCGCCGCCCACGGCCATCACCAGCGCCGCGTCGATCAGCCAGACGAGCGCATGCGGCGTCGGCACCTGCATGAACCGGAAGGTCACGGAATCGGCCACCCGCATGAAATACACGGAGCCGAGATTATACCACAGCCGCGAGATGTTCAGCGGCGGAATCCACATCACGCTTTGGATGTAGCCCTGTCCCTGATGCAACGTCATCAGGTAGTAGAACGGCCCGCACAATAGCGCGACGATGAAATCAGCGAGCAGGAAATTGCGCGCCAGCTGCCAGCGGTTGGGCGACTGCACAAGCAGCGCCGCGCCGATGATATTGGCCACCACCAGCCAGGGCAGCCCGTCGCCCAGCACATCCAGCGCCGCCGCCGAGCCCAGGATGAACGCCGCCCAGAACCCTCCGGCCGCATTCCAGCGGATTGGCTTTGAGGCGGCGGAAATATCCATCGCCAGCCGGGTTATCCCGTAAAGCGCCACCAGAATCAGGAACATCTCCAGCGTATAGGAGCGCGCCTCCTGGCTGAAGGCGAGCGCCGTGGGCGACAGGCCGATGATAAGCGCCGCCACAATCCCCGCCGTGCGCCCGCCAACCCGGCAGGCGATCAGATACACCAGCATCACCGCCAGCGCGCCGAACACCGCCGAGGGCAGGCGCAGCCAGTATTGCGGGTCGCCCAGGCCCACCAGCGGTGAGAGCATGAGGAAGAAGCTCGGCATATGGTGGTTTACGAAGGAATCCTGCACCAGCGCCGCCGGCGCCAGCGAGGCGCGCTGGAAGGTGAACGCCTCATCCAGCCAGAATGGCCGGGAGCCAAGCCCGCTCAGGCGCGGCAGCAGCGCCAGCACGAACACCGCGAACGGCCAGCGCATGTCTCGTAATCTGTTCACGCGAGCGCCTCCGCCGGCCCCTGTGTCTGGTTCTGCGCGGCCGGGTCGGCGGGCCGCCAGTCTCGGAAAAAGCCGCGCCCGATGGCGCTGGCCAATTGTTGAATATGGATCTGCACCATGTCCAGATACTCGTGCAGCCCCGTGGCGAGAATATGGCCGAGCGGTTTTTCCAGCAGCAATTCGCGCAGATATTCCGCCATCTCAATCGCCTCGCCCGCCGCCGTGAGGCCATAAATCCGCCGCAGATCATCCAGATGCGACTCAGCCCGGCGCACGCACAGCAGCACCGCGCGCGGCGATGAGGGGTCGCGCAGCAGAAAATGCACCACATCCTCGGCCGAGAAGCTGGCGCGCGAGCGGCGCTTGAAGGCATGGTAGCCGGCGGCGGCGCGCAGAATCGCGTTCCACTGCGTCAGCTCCGCCACGCGCTTTTCCTCGCGCCCCTTGGGCAAAATGGCGGTGTATTTAATGTCGAGCATGCGCGTCGTCTGGTCGGCGCGCTCCAGCAGGCGGCCCAGCTCATAAAAATACCAGCCCTGGTCGCGATACAGCGTCCCCTCGGTGATGCCGGTATGCGCCTGCACGCCGTCCTTCAGCCTGGTGCACAGCCGCGAGAGCGCGTCCCCCTCCAGATCCTCCGGCGTGATCTGCCCGACAAAGCGGTGAAACATGTTGATCTGGCGCCACATCTCCGTGCTCATCAGCGGGCGCAGCGTGCGCGCGTTGGTGCGCGCATCCTCCAGGTTGCAGGGCACCGAGGTGGGGTTGCCCCTGTCCAGCAGGTAGAAGCGCTTCACATGCGTGGCGTCGGGCGAAAACCCGCGCGCGGCGAAGTTCTTCTCATCGGCGTTGATGCGGATCAGCCCGAACCAGGCATCGGTCTCAAACCCCGGGCTCTCGAAGCTTTGCGTCACATCGATCAGCCGCGCCAGATTCTCCACCCGCTCCAGGTAGCGCGCCATCCAGAACAGCCCCTCGGCATCGCGCGCGAGCAGCACGGCGTCATGGCGCATCTGGCTCATTTTCCGTCCCCCTCGGCAAAATCATCCGCCAGCACCCAGGTATCCTTGGAGCCGCCGCCCTGGCTGGAATTCACGATCAGGCTGCCCCGCTTCATCGCCACGCGCGTCAGCCCGCCGGGCAGCACCCAGCTCTCCCGGCCGGTGATGATGAAGGGCCGCAAATCCAGATGCCGCGGCCCGATCCCCTCATCGGCCAGCGTCGGCGCCACCGAGAGCCCCACCATCGGCTGGCTGATCCAGTTGCCCGGATCAGCCAAAATGGAAGCCCGCGCCGCCGCCAGCTCCTCCTGGCTCGCCCGCGGCCCGATGGTGATGCCATACCCGCCCGACTCACCCACCGGCTTGGTCACCAGCTTGTGCAGATTATCCAGCGTGTAGCGCAGCCCCTCCGGCTCGCGGCAGATATGCGTCTCCACATTGCTCACCAGCGCCTCCTGCCCGAGATAGTATTTGATGATGCGCGGCATGTAGGCATACACCGCCTTGTCATCGGCAACCCCGGTGCCCACGGCGTTGGCGATGGCCACGTTCCCCGCCTTCCACGCGCCGATGAGCCCGCGCACGCCCAGCATGGAATCTGGCCGGAACACCGCCGGGTCCAGAAAATCATCGTTCAGGCGACGGTAGATCGTATGCACCCGGCGCAACCCGCCGGTGGTGCGCATGAAGACGCGCTCATCCTCCACCACCAGGTCCGCGCCAACCACCAGCGGCACGCCCATCTCGCGGGCCAGAAACACATGCTCGAAATAAGCGGAATTGTAGATGCCCGGCGAGAGCAGCACCACCTGCGGATCATCCGGCCCGCCCGGCGCGATCTCGCTCATCGCCGCGCGCAGCCTGCGCCCGTAATCATCCACCGGCCGCAGCCTTATCCCCGCCATCAGGTCGGGGAAGGTGCGCAGCATCACATGCCGGTTCTCGATCACATAGCTCACGCCCGAGGGCGTGCGCGCATTATCCTCCAGCACGCGGAAATCGCCGAACTCGTCACGGATGATATCAATGCCGCAAACATGCACATAGGTTCCGTGCGGCACGGGAAAATCCTTCATCTCCGGCCGGTAGTTGGCATTGCCGTACACCAGCTCGGCCGGGATCACCCCATCGCGCACAATATGCCCGGGACCGTAAATATCGCCCAGAAACGCATTCAGCGCCGCCACGCGCTGCACGCAGGCGCGCTCCAGCAGGCTCCACTCCGCCGCCGTCAGCACGCGGGGAATACAGTCAAACGGCAAAATCCGGTCAATCGCGGTGGCGTCGGAATACACGGTGAAGGTCACGCCGAGGTCTATCAGCTCCGTCTCGGCGGCCTGAGCGCGCGCGCGCAGCGCCTCCAGCCCGATCGCGCCGAGTCGCTGGATCAGCCAGTCCGGCACCGGCCCGGCGCCGCCGCGCTTGCGCGTGAGTTCACAGAAATAACGGCCCGGGTCGTAATCCGGCCAGATGGCGCGAAATAGTTCGTTCAAATCCAATGCTCCGATCTGCAATCGTCCTGGCCGGCCGGCATTCGCGCCACCGGCCCGCCCATATCATGGTCACAAGCAGCGCAAATGCGCGCCAAAGGGGCAAAAACCGGAAAGAAATTCATCAGTTGCCAACCATCCAACAGTACCGTCTCACCATGGTTTCCGGCAGGCTGCATCCAAAATCGGTTACACCGCAAGCCCCCGTTTCACACCAAGCAAACGGTGGACCAAGCCTCGCACGGCCCCGGCGCGTGTTGCGGCGCAACCCAAGGCCCATGTTGCGGCGCAACCTAATTCGCCGTAGCCGGTTCATGGTCAGTCTGTTAACCAGGGCGAATGAGTATCGTGGCTTCCAGCGATGAAATGATCGACCGTTCCGGGCGGATCCGAACCTCCTGGGTGCCGGTGATGGAGGCCGTGCGCGATATCGGCCATGACGAACTCTCCCGCCGCTCGGCCGCGCTCAACCGCCAGATGCGCCTCGCCGCCCCGTTCGGCGCCGCCCCCGCCCGCCATTACGACCCCCTGCCGGCACCGCTCACCCCGCTTGATTTCTCTCGCCTGGAAGCCGGGCTGATCCAGCGCGCCCAGCTGCTCAGCGCCGTGCTGGAAGACCTTTACGGCCCGCAAACCCTGCTGCGTGACGGCGGCTTCCCCCCCGCGCTGATATACGCCAACCCGCATTTCCTGCGCGGCCTGCACACGCGCGCGGCACTCAGGCTCCCGCGCCTCGGCCTCTACGCGGCTGACCTCATCCGCGGCGCCGACGGCAACTTCCAGGTTCTGCGCGACCATACCGGCGTCATCCCCGGCCTTGGCCACGCGCTCTCCCTGCGGCGCATGGCCTCCAGCACGGTGCCCGAGCTGTTCCGCACCGGGGGCCTGCGCAGCCTGCGCCCGGCGCGGGAAATGCTGGTCGACCATCTGCAGCGCTCCGCCCAGGGCGGAATCATCGCCGTGCTCTCGGCCGGCGCATCCAGCCCCGCCCCCACGCAGGACACCATGGACGACGCCCTGCTCGCCCGCGCCCTCGGCGTGCTGCTCATCGAACCCGGCGACCTCGCCACCCGCAATGGCGGCCTGCACATGAAAACCCTGAGCGGCCTGCTGCCCGTCGCCAGCCTCATCCGCGGCCTCTCAGGGATCGACCTGGACCCGCTGGAGCAAGGCGGCCGCCCTGGCGCCGGCATCCCCGGCGCGTTCGGCGCCATCCGCTCCGGCGCCCTCAGCATGCTCAACGCCCCTGGCAGCGCCTTGCTGGAAGCCTCTGAAATCACTGAATATATCGAGCCTCTGTTCCAACGCCTGCAGGGCGCCCCGCCGCTCTTGGCAAAAGCCGCCGGCGACCCGGTGACAAGCGCCTCCAAGGCCCCGTTCGTCAATGGCGTCAACCTGGTCTCAACCCCCATTCTCTTCCGGCTCTATGCCTGGCATGACGGCGCCAGCTGGCAGGTTCTCCCCGGCGGCCTCGGTTTCGGGCTGGAGCAGAACAGCGCGGCGCAAGGCATCACCATCACCGGCATGAAGGACCTCTGGGTGCTCGACGCCGATGAGCCGCACATCATCTCCGGCGCCACCCATGCCGATGTCCCCCGCCGCACCCAGTTCCTCGCCGCCGCGCATCTGCCCTCGCGCGTGGCGGACAATCTGTTCTGGCTCGGCCGCTCGGTGGAGCGGCTGGAATCCGCCTCCCGCCTGCTGATGCTGGCCCTGCCCCGGCTGGAATCCGGCACCTCCCTGCCGCGTGACCTCGCCGAGCGCGGGCTGATCGCCAAATGCCTGGCCCAGGCCGGGCTGCTCTCGGCTGATCTCGCGGGCGGCGCGCTCTCCGGCCGCCAGCTGCGCGGCGCGCTGGCGCGGCGCAAGCCCATCACCGCGCAGCTGAAGGAAGTAGCCCGGCTGGTGAACGCCGCCAGCGAGCGCTTAAGCCCCAGCATGCTCGCCACCGTGCGCTTCGCCCTTAACCAGGCCACCGAATCCCTCCCCAACGAGGAAACCGCCCTGCCCTCCATGCTCAACTTCGCCGCCACCTTCGCCGGCATCGCGGCGGAGAACATGTCGCGCGACGGCGGCTGGCTCTTCCTGGAAATGGGCCGCCGGCTGGAGCGCGCCGAAACCCTGGCCGAAAATCTTTCCATCCTGCTCAACGCCCCGCCCGAGCGGCTGGAGCCCGGCATGGCGCTCGGCATCGAGCTGGCCGATTCCGTGCTCAGCTATGAGCTGCGCCACGCCGGCATCCTCGCACCCGGCCCCGTGCTGGCCATGCTGCTGGCTGATTTCGGCAACCCCCGCAGCCTTGCCTATCAATTTATCGTGTTGCGCAACTGCCTGCAGCATCTTGGCGCCGATGACGACGCCGACTCCCTCAAGCAGCTGCAGCAGGAGGCGGTAAACCTGAGCGGGGAGACCACCGGCCTCGCCCAGCCGCTCGCCGCCATCGCCGCCCGCCTGCGCCTGCTCTCCGACCATGTGCACCGCCGCTTCTTCACCCTGCTGCCCGAGGCGCACCAGCTGGAGGACGAATTGGAACTCGAAGCCGCGCAATGATCTACCGCCTGCACCACGCCACCACGTATGATTATGCCGAGCCTGTCGTCCTGGGCACGCATTTCATGCATCTGCTGCCGCGCGCGCGCCCCGGCCAGATCATCCGTGAGGCGGCGCTCAGCATTTCCCCGCAGCCGGAATCACGGCGCGATGAGACCGACCATTTCGGCAACACGGCCACCACCATCTCCCTCACCGCGCCGCACCGCCAATTCCTGGTGCTCGCCAGCGCCACCATCGAGGTTGAGCAGCCCGCCCCGCCGCCACCCGCGCAAACCCCGCGCTGGGAGGCCATCGCCGCCTGGGGCATCAAAGACCCGGATGTCGCCGAATTCTGCCTGCCCAGCGCGCTCGCCAAACCCAATGGCGACATCGCGGACTACACCGCCGTCAGCTTTCCGCCCGGCCGCACCATCCTGGCCGGCCTGCTGGAGCTTAACCAGCGCATCTGGACAGACATGACCTACGCCCCAGGTGTCACCAACAACACCACCACGGCGGCGCACATAATCATCACCCGCGCCGGCGTCTGCCAGGATTATGCGCATTTCATGCTGGCCTGCCTGCGCTCGCTGGGGCTGCCGGGGCGCTATGTCTCGGGCTATCTGCGCACCTCGCCGCCGCCGGGTCAGGCCAGGCGCCGCGGGGCGGACCAGTCCCACGCCTGGGTCTCCGCCTGGCTCGGCCCGCAAACCGGCTGGGTTGATTTCGATCCCACCAACAACCTGCTGGTGCATGACGAACATGTCACCCTCGCCTGGGGCCGTAATTTTCTCGATGTCAGCCCGCTGCGCGGCATCATCCTCGGCGGCGGCCGCCACGCGCTGCGCGTGAACGTCGACCTCGACCCGGTATTAACCTGAAACCCTGATCACCGGCCCTGGAGCTTGGTGAACATGTATCCGGCCAGCCCGAGCAGCACCACCACCGGCACCACGAAAATCGCCGCCCAGAACATCACCCAGAACATCACGCCCGCGATGCTCAAAAACAGCCCGAGCATCACCAGCCGCAGCAATATCACGCCCAGCGTGGGTTTGGGTTGTTCCACGAAATCGCCCTGCGGTGTCATGTCGATCACCGGACCGTTTGAATTTGCCATCACGCCAATATAGCCCCCGCCCGCCGCAATTCAACCAAGCCCCGCCAGCGCCGCCTCGAAGCGCGCCAGATTCTCCGCCGTATAGGCCCGGTAGTCGAAGTTCAGGCCGGAGCTGACCTCCGAAACCGCACTCCACAGCGTCTCGCGCAGCAGCGAGGCGCACTGGCTCACCCTGAAGGCATCCCACACCGCATCACCCGGCGGCTTGCCGAAATAAGCCTCCAGCAGCGCCGCCTCATGCGCCGGCGTGAACCCGTTATTGGAGGCAAGGTTCGCCAGATCGAACAGCGAGGAATTAAACCCGGCATAATCCCAGTCCAGCAGCCACAGCCGCGCGCCATCGTCGAAAATATTCCCCGGCAGCAGGTCGTTATGCGAGAACACCACCTCCACCGGCCCCATCCGGCGCTCCAGCATGTCATTCAGTCCCAGCAGGCGCTCCAGCCGCGCATCCAGGCTGGAGCTTTGGCCGCGCAGCGCCGCGCCGTAGGAGCGGTTGATGTGAAACACCCAGAACGCCAGCAGCGGCCCCTGCAAATACGGCCCCAGCCCGGTATGGCACTGCTTTATCAGCCCCGCCACGCGGCCCAGATTTTCCGGCGCGCGGATCTCCTCCGGGCTCAGGCTGCGCCCCGGCAGCAGCTGGCTCACCATCACCCCCGGCGCGGTGTAGAAAATCTCGGGCGAGAGCCCGGCCCGCGCCGCCGCCCTGGCGGCCGCCTGCTCATTGAAGCGCATCACCCCATGCTCGGGAATATCCTTGCCCAGCCGCACGGCGAAGCGCCGGCCATCCTCCTGCTCCACGCCGAAGTTGCGGTTGGTGATCCCCCCGGTAAGCGGCCAGATTTTTATCTTCCCCGTCCAGAATGGCAGCGCCTCAACCTCAGCCTCGCCCATTTTTCCTCCAGGATGGAATGTCGCGCCGAAGTTTCCACATTCCACCCCCCGCGGCAATGCGGCGCTACGTTGCTTTCCGGGCCTGGCGCTTCCACTCGCGGTCCATCGCCGCGTTCACCTCGGCGCCGAAGAGCACCACATAGGCCGAGAGATAAAACCACATCATCAGGCCGATCAGCGTGGAAAGCGGCCCATAGAGCGCGCTGTAGGCCGCGAAATGCCCGACATAAAAGCCAAACGCCCATGAGACCAGCAGCCACAGCAGGGTCGCCACACCCGCCCCCGGCGCGTAGAAAACCCGGCTGCTCCCCGCCGGGCCAAAGCGATACAGCAGCCCCAGCGCCACCAGCACGAACAGCACCATCGCCCCCAGGCTGAGCAGGTTGACGATGATCTTCGTATCCCCCGGCAGGCCCAGAAACGCCAGCGCCACGGGGATGAACACCAGCAGCCCGATGGCCAGGGCCGCGCCGACCACCGCCACCAGCGTCATGCTGAGCGACACCAGCTGAAACCTGATGAACCCGCGCGCCTCCCGCTCATGATAGGCGAGCGAGAGCGCGTTGAGGATTGATTTGGTCCCCGTCGATGACGACCAGAACGAGATCAGCAGGCTCACCGCGAACCCCAGCCCCAGCCCGCGCGCCGGGGCCTGCACCAGGCTCTGGATCCGATCCGAGATCAGCGCGAACGCCGCCGGGGGCATGAAGGTCTGCATATATTGCAGCTGCGGCTGCACCGTCGCCGGATTATACAACAGGCCGTAGAAGGAGATGAGCATGGTGATGCTGGGAAAGAGCGCCAGCGTCGCATAAAAGGCGCAGCCCGCCGCCACCAGCGAAACCCGTTGCGTCGCCGTCGCCCGCCCCGCCGCCACGAAGGAACGGCGCAGAAACGGAATATGCTCGCGGTCCAGAATCCTGCCGATCATGCGCCGAGCCTACGGATTTTCCGATGCCGCGCAATCGCGCCATGAAAGCTTAACAACCAAGCCTTGGCACCCAAACCTTAAGAGACTGTTTTAACAGCCTCTGCAAAAACATTAAGGATAATTCTCAAAAGTTTTTTGGGGTCTGGCCCTTTTTTGCAAAAAAGGGCCAGAATCTTGGGGAGCTTTTTATAAAAAGCTCCCCAAACCCCGCAAAAATTTTTAATAATTTCAATTTGTTACAAGAGAAGACTTTTAAAACAGTCTCTAACAACTAGCGCCGCAGCAAAAACTCCCGCACCGCGGCAATCGTGGGCTCATCCATCAGCGCCGGGGCGTGCCCGGCATCCTCCACCACATGGCCCTGCGCGCCGGCCGCGCACATGGTCTCAAAGGTGCTGGGCAGTAAAAGGTCGCTGGTTGCGCCGCGGATCGCCATGACAGGCAACTTCAGCATCTCCCAGAGCGGCCACATATCCACATCCAGCGGCACCGTGTTGCGCAGCGGCTCGGCTATTTTCGGGTCATAATGCATGGCGAAGGCGCCGGCCCCCGTCTGGTCCAGCACCACCCTGGCGGAATGGCGCGCCAGATGCGCCCATTGCCTGTCGCTCAGCGCGCCGAAGGGCGCGTAAATCTCGCGCATATGCGCCTCCAGCGCCGCCATGGTGGCAAACCGCTCGGCCGGTGTTGCCAGCGTGCCGCCCACCCGGCGCAGCGCGGCGGCGGGAATATGCGGGCCGATATCATTGAGCACCAGCCGGGTGATCGGCGTGTTCCGCGCCGCGGCGATCATCATGCCGCAAATCCCCCCGAGCGAGGTTCCCACCCACGCCACCGGCTTGTTCAGCGCCGCCAGCAGATGCGCCAGCGCCACCACATAGCTCGGCGGCTGGTAGGCCATGGCGTCGGGCAGCCATTCAGACTTTCCGCGTCCCGGCAAATCCGGGCAGATGACATGGAAACGGTCCGAGAGCGCCTCCGCCAGCGGGTCGAAATCGCGCCCGTTGCGCGAGAGCCCATGCACGCACACCACGGCGGGCGCGGCCGGGTTGCCGAACTCGACATAGGCCATCTTGTGGAAGCTCGTGCCCAGCAGATAGTTAACCGAACTCGCCCGCGCCATGCCGCACTCCCTGCAAAATCCCGCGCGGGCATCGACCACCCGGCACGGCTCGGCTATGGCTTAAATGATGCCGCGCCCCGCCACAACCAAGCCAGCAACACTCATCATCGCCGCCATGCTCAGCGGCTGCGCCACGCTCAATCTGCTGGTCCTGGCCATCTGCCTGCTGCACCCGCCCGCCCTCAACAGCGACTTCATGGCCTTCTGGTCGTTCCCCCGCTTCGCCGCCACGCACCCCATCGCCCAGATCTATGACGCCACGGCCCTGCAAAATTTCCAGCAGCGGCTTTATCCGGGCTTCCACAGCTTCTACCCCTATCTCTACCCGCCCACCTTCCTGCTCCCCAGCTGGTGGCTCAAATTCTTCTCCTTCTCCGCCGCCCAATGGCTGTGGACACTCGCCGGCCTCGCCCTTTTCACCGCCGCCGTGTTCGCCTTTTTCCCGCACAGGCCCTGGCTCATGCTGCTGGCCCTGCTGGCCAGCCCCGCCTCGCTGCTCAGCGGCGTCACCGGAGAGACCGCCTATTTCACCAGCGCCCTGCTCCTGCTCGGCTTCGCCGCGCTGCCCCGCCGCCCGCTGCTGGCCGGGCTCGCCTTCGGCCTGCTCACGCTCAAGCCCCAGCTTGGCGTGCTCATCCCCTTCTTCCTGCTCGCGCAGGGGGAGTGGCGGGCCATCCTCACCGCCAGCCTCACGGCACTGGGGCTCATCGCGCTTTCCTGCCTCGTCTTTCCACCCAGCCTGTGGCGGCTCTGGGCGCACACCCTGCCCACCTACCAAAGCCAGTATTTCGCCAGCCACGGCCTCAACCTGAACATCATCATCACCCCCGCCGCCAACCTCGTCACGCTGGGGGTGGCGCCCGCCGCCGCCTGGGCGGTGCAAAGCCTGTGCGGCCTCCTGGCCGTGGCGCTGGTGGCCCTCGCCGCCCGGCGCGCGCCCTACTGGCTGGCCACCGCCACGCTGCTCACCGGCAGCTTCCTCGCCGTACCGCACGCCTACGCTTATGACAGCATAACCCTCACCGCCGCCATGGCCCTCTGCCTCACCGATAAAACGCCCCTCTGGCAGGTCCTGCTCGGCTGCCTGGTATATCTGGCGCCGCTGCTCCTGCTCTCCCCCGCCGCGCACTGGTTTCTGTATTCCCTGCCCGTGGCGGCGCTTTTCGCCGTCATCAGCGCCCTGGCATTGGGCGCGCCCGCCGCTTCGCGCAAAACAATGGTTGACGCGGCCAGCTGAACACCCAAACATAGGCATAATGAGCTTTAAGCCCACCCGCCGCCCGCATTTCTTCTACACCACGGCCCCGCTGCCCTGCCCCTATGTGGAGGGCCGCACCGAGCGCAAGGTGGTGACCGAGCTTGCCGGCGTCTCGGCTGAAACCCTGCATGACCGTCTCTCCCGCGGCGGCTTCCGCCGCAGCCACAACATCGCCTATGCGCCGGTCTGCCCCAACTGCAACGCCTGCGTGCCCATCCGCATCCGCGCGCGAGACTTCGCGCCCAACCGTACGCAAAAACGCATCACCCGCCTCAATGCCGGCCTGCTGGTGCAGGAAACCCCGCCCCGCGCCACCACCGAGCAATATCAGCTCTTCCAGCGCTACCAGCAGGCCCGCCACGGCGAGGGCGACATGGCGGCCATGAGCTTCTATGATTATCGCGCGATGATCGAGGACACCCCGATCGAAACCTCGGTCGTCGAATTCCGCGCCCCCGAGGGCGCCCTGCTCGGCGCCTGCCTCACCGACCATCTCGGCGACGGGCTTTCCGCCGTCTACAGCTTCTTCGAGGTCGGCATGGACGAACGCTCCCTCGGCACCTACGCCATCCTCTGGCTCACCGCCCGCGCCGTGGCGCTGGGCCTGCCCTTCGTCTATCTCGGCTATTGGGTGAGTGAGAGCCGCAAAATGGCCTACAAGGCCAAATTCCGCCCCAGCGAGGTGCTGAGGCACGGGCAATGGGTGCCGCTGGCCGAGCCGCGGGTGCATCACCCCAGGCAAGCCGCGCTGGCGCCCGCCGAATAATAAACCGAGGAAACCAGCATGGCCTTCGCCTGTACCACCCCCGCGATCCCCACCATTCAGCGCGATGACGCCGATATCCGCATCACCCGCTGGGATTTCGCCCCCGGCGCCGTAACCGGCTGGCATAGCCACGGCCTGCCCTATTTCATCATCATGCTCACCGACTCCACCATGCGCGTCGATGACGGCCAAACCGTCACCGAGCATGCGCGCAAAACCGGCGAATCCTACAGCCGCGCCGCCGGCATCGCGCATGACGTGATGAACGCCTCCAGCACGCCGATGGCCTTCGTGGAAATCGAGGTCAAACGCCCCGAGGCACTCGCCTTCGGCAACGGCTAGATCAATATTGGTTTGGATCGAATCGGCAGATTCGACCCAAGCCAATGAA
>JAKBAQ010000278.1 GCA_021808985.1 Pseudomonadota bacterium | reverse complement strand
TCGACGCAGCCCCAAACGGCCAAAAGCTTGACTGGCTGGTGATCGGCATCGGCATGAACCTGCGCTCCGCCCCGGAAATCGCCGGCCGCGCCACAACCTCCCTTGCCGCCCACGGGGTTACGCTTGCCCCGCTGGACATCACAAACGCCATTTTAGCCGGCTTTTCCCGCTGGCATGGCGCTGATGTCCAGGCAATCCACGACGCCTGGCTGCGCCGCGCCCACCCGCTCGGCACCCCGTTGGAGATCAAATCAGCCCACAGCCACCAAACCGGCACCTTCGCCGGCCTCTCGCCCTCGGGTGAATTGCTGTTGCAGAGCAATAATCGTATCCACCAGATAAGCACGGGCGATGTCATGCTTGGCCTGGCGTGAGGAGGGTAAAATGCTTCTGGTGATCGACACCGGCAACACCAACATCGTGTTCGCGGTGCATAACGGAACCGAATGGCGCGGCACCTGGCGCCTGGCCACCTCGGCGCAGCGCACCTCGGATGAATACGGCGTCTGGCTGGAAGCCCTGCTCACCCGCGCCGGCATAACCCCAAGCGAGATCACCCGCGCCGTTATCGGCACCGTGGTTCCAGCCGCTTTGTACGATCTGCGCCGCCTCTGCCGCGAGTGGTTCGATGTCGAACCCCTGGTCGCCAACGCGAAGCTCGATTGGGGCTTCCCGATCAAGGTTGATACACCCGAGGATGTCGGCGCTGACCGTCTGCTGAACGCGCTTGCCGCCCATGCTCAATATCGCGGCCCCCTCGTGGTGGTTGATTTTGGCACCGCCACCACCTTCGATGTCGTGGATGCCGATGGCGCCTATCTCGGCGGCGCCATTTCGCCCGGCATCAATCTCTCCATCGAAGCCCTGCACCAAGCCGCCGCCAGGCTGCCGCGCATCGGCATCGGCCGGCCGCAATCCGTCATCGGCCGCTCCACCATCCCCGCCATGCGCTCAGGCACCTATTGGGGGTATATCGGGTTGATAGAAGGCCTGCTCACCCGCATCGAAAATGAGTATGGCACACCGCTTAAAGCGATCGCGACAGGCGGCCTGGCGCCCCTTTTCGCGGAAGGAACCTCGAAATTCACGGCCATCGACCCAGACCTCACGCTGGATGGCCTACGCCTGC
The DNA here is from genome assembly GCA_021808985.1 of Pseudomonadota bacterium. Taxonomy (GTDB): domain Bacteria; phylum Pseudomonadota; class Alphaproteobacteria; order Acetobacterales; family Acetobacteraceae; genus Acidocella. Next base: position 1,602 of record JAKBAQ010000278.1, on the reverse strand, counting down.
TGTCGCTGCGCAATAACCCGCCCCCTTTGCCGCGGGACCGCGCAAGGTTTATCGAGACAGAATAATACAGAATTTACCAAGGAGTTGTTTACCTGATGAAAAAATCCACCGGCAAATCCCCGGCGCCAGTCCGGGGCGATGCCCAGGGCGGGTTCATTTTCGTGCCACTCGGCGGCACCGGCGAAATCGGCATGAATTTCAACCTCTATGGTTGCGATGGCGCCTGGCTGGCTGTTGATTGCGGCATGGGCTTCTGCGGCCCGGAAATGCCAGAAGCCGAAATTCTCTTGCCCGACCCCGCCTTCATCGCTGAACAGCGCGACGCCTTGCTCGGCCTTGTCATCACCCATGCGCATGAGGACCATATCGGCGGTATCGCGCGGCTCTGGCCGCAATTGCGCTGCCCCATCTACGCAACCCCCTTCGCCGCCGCGATCATCCGCCGCAAGCTGGCTGAAGCCGGGCTCGGCCGCGAGGTCAAACTCAAAATCATCAAGCCGGGCGCGTCATTTGAGCTTGCGCCCTTTCACCTGCGCTATATTCCGATGACCCACTCCACGGTGGAGGCGCAGTCGCTGGCCATCACCACCGGCTACGGCACCATTCTTCACACGGGTGACTGGAAATTTGACCCAGACCCCGTCGTCGGCGTCGTGTCGGATGAAGCCGGCCTCAAAGCCCTGGGCGATGAGGGTGTGCTCGCCATCGTCTCGGACTCCACCAACGCCATGGTCGAGGGGCATTCCCGCTCCGAATCCGAGGTCAAGCGCAGCCTCAAGGGGCTTATCGCGGATATTCCGGGGCGGATCGCCATCACCTGTTTCGCCAGCAACGTGGCGCGTGTTGCCAGCATCATCGCCGCCGCCGAGGCAGCCGGCCGCCACATCGCCCTGGTTGGCCGCAGCCTGGGAAACTACGTCGCCGCCGCGCAGGAGGCCGGCTACCTCCAGAACGTGCCGGACTTCATCCCGGAAGAGGATATAGGCTCAATCCCCGATGAAAATCTGCTGCTCCTGGTCACGGGCAGCCAGGGTGAGCCCCGTTCGGCCTTGTCGCGCATCGCGGCGGACACTCATCGCCACGCGGTGCTGGGGGAGGGGGATACCGTCATCTTCTCCTCACGCATGATCCCCGGCAACGAGCGCGCCATCACCGCGGTGCAGGACGCGCTGGTCCGCCGGGGCGTCAACATCATCACCGATCAGGATGAATTCACCCACGTCTCCGGTCATCCCAAGCGCGATGAGCTGCGCAAGCTCTACAAGCTGGTCCGGCCCAAATACATTGTTCCCACCCATGGTGAATGGCGCCATCTCTCCTCCCAGGCCGCGCTGGCGGAGGAAGAAGGCCTGGCCCCGTTGATGATGGAAAACGGCGACGTGCTGCAGTTCGCCCCGGGTGCGCCCGCGGTGGTGGATTCTGTTCCCTCCGGCCGTCTGGTCGTGGATGGCGAGCGCATCATCCCGCTCAAGGGCGGCGTGCTGTCCGCCCGGCGCCGCATGCTCTTCAACGGCGTCGTCGTCGGCAGTTTCGCCGCCGATGCCGGCGGCAAGCTGCTTGGAACGGCCCGAATTTCCGCGCCCGGTCTGCTGGATGAGGCGG
>JAKBAQ010000277.1 GCA_021808985.1 Pseudomonadota bacterium | reverse complement strand
CGCTGGCGCTGACGGCGAGCATTGGCGTTTCGCTTTTGGTGTTCACCAACCTCGTGCTGCTGCCGATTTTGCTGTCTTATATCGGGGTGAGCCGGAAGGCGGCGCTGCGGAGCCTGAGGACGAGGGAGCAAGCCGGCGGGCATGGCTTTTTTGAGCTTGTGTTTCATCTGCTGGAGCATTTCGCCGAGCGCAGATGGGCGGTTGGGGCCATCATGGTGGCGCTGATGCTGATGGGCGGGGGATATGTTGTAGGCAGGAAGGTGCAGATTGGCGATGTATCGCCGGGGGCGCCGGAGTTTCGCGCGCATTCCACCTATAATCGCGACAATGCGTATGTCATCCATCATTACAGCCTCTCCAGCGACCAGTTCGCGATCATCGTGAAGGGGAATGCGGGCGGGCGCGGGCTGGTCAGCTATCCGGCGATGATGGAGATGGACCGGCTGGGGCAGTATCTGCGGACCATTCCCGGTGTGCAGACCACGGTATCAGCCGCGGATTTCGTGCGGACATATACCGCCGCCTCATTTTCCGGAAATTTGAAATGGTGGACCATCAATAACCAGAAGGACGTGCTCTCGGAGGCCATCGATGATGTGTTTTCCTATAATCCGGAGCTGATGAGCAATGATTTTTCGGCGGCGCCGCTGATTGTGTATCTGACCGACCACAAGGCGAGCACGCTGACGGCGGTGAGCGATGCCGCGCAGACATTCGCGGACAAGCATGATTCGGGCGCCGTGCAGTTTCTGCTCGCGGCGGGCAATGCGGGAATGGATGAGGCGACGAACATCGTGGTCAGGCGCGCGAATATGATGATGCCGTATCTGGTTTACGCGGCGGTTATCATTCTCTGCTTCATCTCCTTCCGCAACTGGCGGGCGGTGGTGGTGGCCGTGGTGCCGCTGGTGCTGACATCGGTGCTCTGCCAGGCGCTGATGGTGGTGCTGGGCATTGGCGTGAAGGTGGCCACGCTGCCGGTGATCGCGCTGGGGGTTGGTATCGGCGTGGATTATGCGCTCTATCTGCTTTCGGTGCAGCTGGCCTTTCAGCGCGGGGGCGACAGTTTGCGCACGGCCTACCGCAAGGCCCTGCGTTTTACGGGAAAGATCGTCGCGCTGGTGGGCTTCACGCTGGCGGCTGGGGTTTCGCTCTGGGCGTTCTCGCCGATCAAGTTCCAGGCGGATATGGGCATTCTGCTCACCTTCATGTTTCTCTGGAACATGCTGGGCGCGCTGATTCTGGTGCCAGCACTTTCACATTTTCTGTTGCAGACGAAATGGGTGGCGCCCTCCACGCGGGCGGCGGCGCCGCATTAGGGCGCGCGGGTGAGATATTGTTGAGTTTATTCCAAGGAGAGTTGACGTGCAGGGACTGAAGGACAAGGTGGCGATTGTGACCGGCGGCGGCCAGGGCATTGGGCGGGCGCTGACGCTGCGGCTGGCGCGGGAGGGTTGCAGGGTCGCGATTTTTGACCTGAGCCAGGAGGCGGGCGAGGCAAGCGCCGCGCTGGCGCCGGAGGCGGTGATTAAGACCTATGCGGTGGATGTGGGCGACTATGCGCTGGTGCAGGCGGCGGTGGCGCGGGTGGAGGCGGAGCTTGGGCCGATCTGGCTGCTGGTGAACAATGCCGGCTGGGACAAGCCGATGCCGTTTTTGAAGACGGACCAGGCATTGTGGGAGCGGATTATCAGGATCAACCTTTACGGGCCGCTGAACACGCACCATGCGGTGCTGCCGCGCATGGTGGCCAGTGGGGGGGGGCGCATTGTCAACATCGCCTCGGACGCCGCGCGCGTTGGGACGAGCGATGAGGCGGTGTATTCGGCGTGCAAGGGCGGGATGATTTCGTTTACAAAATCAGTCGCGCGGGAGCTGGCGCGCAAGAATATATTGCTGAATACGGTTTGCCCCGGGCCGACGAACACGCCTATGATGGCCTCCGTGCTGGGCGAGGGGGAACAGGCCGTGAAGTGGAAGGATGCGATGGTGCGCGGCATTCCGCTGAAGCGGATGGGAGAGCCGGAGGATTATGCCGGGATCGTGGCGTTTCTGGCCTCCGAGGATGCGGGCTTCATCACCGGGCAGGCTTTCTCGGTCTCCGGCGGCATGAATATGATCTGACGCATGTATGTAACGGATTTTTCCGCCGCGTGGGGGGATGGGCCGTGAGGCCGATGCGCATTACGCCGAGCAACCTCGCCTCGGTGCTGCCGCCGGGCGGGCTGACCCTGGTGCAGGGGTGCTCGGGTGAGTCTGTGCTGCTGGCCGATGCGGTGACGGAGCTGGGCGCTGCCGCCGGGGCGATGCGCTTTACCGGCATTTTCGTCGCCGGGCTCAACCGCACGAACTGGCTGGCCAATCCGCAATGCCGGGTCGAGACGTTCTTCATGACCCCGGAATTGCGCCGCGCGGGGGCGGCGGTGGATTTTCTGCCGCTTTGCTACGGCGATATTCTGGAGCATCTGCGCCAGGCGAAAATTTCCGCCGCGGTGTTCATGGTCTCGCCGCCGGACCATGACGGCATGTGCAGTTTTGGCCCGGTGGTGGATTTTCTGGCGGAGCTGTGGCCGCGCATTCCGGTGCGCATCGCGCATATCAATCCGGGCATGCCGCCTACTTACGGGCAGGGGGGGATTCCCTTCTCGGAGCTGACCGGCATCATAGAAAAAGAGGTGCCGCTGCTGGGGATGGAGGAAGAGGCGGGGGATGCGCTGGCGGCGGCGATTGGCGCGCATGTCGCGGCGTTCATTCCAGAC
>JAKBAQ010000048.1 GCA_021808985.1 Pseudomonadota bacterium | reverse complement strand
CAGCCGCCCCGGCTCCAGCCCGGCCTGCGTCAGCGCGCGGTCGATAATCTCCACCAGCCCGCTATCGCGGAACTGCAACGGCGAAAGATTAACCGCAATCCCCACATGCGCCGGCCAGTTCGCCGCCTCCCGGCACGCCTGCCCCAGCACCCATTCGCCAATCTGCCCAATCAGCCCGGCATCCTCCGCCAAGGCAATGAAATCGCCCGGCGGCAGCAGCCCCCGCTTCGGATGCTGCCAGCGCAGCAGCGCCTCCGCGCTCACAATCTTCCCGTCCGCCAAATTCACCTGCGGCTGATACTCCAGGCGGAATTCCCCCCGCAGCACCGCCTGCCGCAGGGCTGACTGCAGAATCCGCCGGTCCTTCTGCCGCTCATCCATCTCCACGTCATAAAGGCGCCACGCGCCGCGCCCCTCGGCCTTCGCCCGGTACAGCGCCAGATCCGCGTTCTTCATCAGCCCGCTCGGGTTCAGCCCATCGCGCGGCGCCATGGCGATGCCCACACTCATGCCGATCTGCACCATCTGCCCGTCGAAGTGATAAGGCCGTGACACCCGCTCGATGATCCGCGCCGCGATCCCCCCCGCCTCCAGCGGGTCCTCGGTCACCAGGATGATGGCGAATTCATCCCCTCCCAGCCGCGCCGCGATATCAAATTCCCGTATGCACCCGCGCAGCCGCTCCGCCACCGCCACCAGCACGCCATCGCCGGTGGCATGGCCCAGCGTGTCGTTGACGATCTTGAAATGATCGAGATCCAGGCACAGCAGCGCGAAGCCGGTATGCCGGCAATGGTCGCACGCCTGGTGCAGCGCCTCGTTGAACAGCACGCGGTTGGCCAGCTTCGTCAGGCTGTCATGGCGTGCCAGAAACGCGATCTGCTCCTGCTGCCGCCGCTGCCCCGTAATGTCCGACCCCACGCCATGATACCCGGCAAAGCGCCCATCCTTGCCCAGAATCGGCTTGCCGGTGAGCGACCAGTAACGCTCCTCGCCATTTATCAGCACCGGCACCACCATATCGCGGAACGGCGAATGCTCGCTGATCACCCGGCACAACCGGTCGATCGGCGAACCCGGCCGGTGCTCGTAATTCATGATCTCCCCAAGCATGGCACGCGGAAATTGCCCCTGAAAACTCTCCACCGGGCGATGCGCCACCTGCGCCAGCCGGTGGCTCACCGGCTTCAGCTCCAGCGTGGCGCTGGTCTCCCACAGCCAGTCGCTGGCGCTTTCCTCGAAATCGCGCAGCAGCAGCTTGATAACCTCGCCATTTTCCTCCAGCCTGATGGCGCTGACCGCGCGCTCATTCAGCCGGCTGTTGAGGTAGAGAATGCAGAACCCCGTCAGCCCCATGAAAGCAACCAGATTAATCAGCGCGAACGGCTCGAACGTGGAGGCGAACACACAGGCGACACAAATGCCGATGCATGTCGGCAACCAGTAGGCGATGGCGCAGGCAATCGGCGAAACCATCACCGGCGTCGCCAGACAGCCGACAAAAACGCCATAAAGCAGGCTCAGCTGCCCCTCATCATGCTGCTGCATGAGAATGAAAAACAACACCGCCCACACCACGCCCAGCACCGCCAGCAGCCGCGACATGCCCTTGATATAAATCTTCGCTTCCTCGCCCAGCCGCTTCTTGCGCCGCAGCCACAGGCGGGCCTTGCCCATGATGAAGAAATAACAAACCGCCACGGCCGCAAACATCAGCTCGCGCAGCAGCGCGCCGGGCGCCCTGAAGAAATAGACCAGCAGCAGCCCGATCTGGTTCAACCCCAGCAATGAAATCGCGAGGATGATATAGCTGAAATCCGAAGCCTGATCGAGCAGCAGCCGCTCGGAGAGATCGGACGGCATCTTCACCCCGGCGGCCAGCCTGGCGAAGCTCGAGGTAAAGCGCCGCACCAGCCGTGACGACTCCACGAGCACGCCCTCATTTTCCCCGGCCACCGGCGCCGCCTCATCATACCTGATCTTAAAAATCCACCCCTCCTGCAAACTGCGCCAATCTCAGCCGGCCAATCGCATATACTCAACCTAACGTAACGCCTTTCTTTATGGCCTGCCATCTTTAATTGCTATATATCTTCGCCTCCAGCCCCCATCGCGCCGCCGCGCCTGCCCTAAAGACGGCACATTCGCCCCCTAAGCTAACGAAGATTCGCAGGTCAACCATCCTCAAACGTCCCAGCCCGCGAAAAGCAAATTCCCCCCGCATCGCGCCCCCTCAGCCACCCACTCCACAACTATAATTTAAACACAGCAAGTTATAATTCTTTGTTAATGTAGCTTCACAGATGCCAACAGCATCCCAAAAAACACGCCTTCAAAAAATCATATTTTTTATTCCCCAACGGACATTTTTTACCTGCATCTTGAGGCTGAAATGGTTACTAATTCTTCTTGTTTGAGTTGCAACAAGGAGGATTTTAATGAGTTCTTTACAACCTGCCACCACTCACTTCATCCGCACAAAAGCCAAGCCGCAAATAGAAATCTCGGGCATCACCGCCCGCATGGCCCTGGATGAGCAAACCAAGGCCGACGCCTACGCCGTCCGCCACGCCAGCTATCTCTCCGGCGGTTATATTGATCCGCAACCAAACGGCCTGTTTTCTGACGCTGACGATCTAAGACCCAACAGCCGCTCGATCGTCATCTACCAATCAGGCCAGCCCGTCGCCTCCGTGCGGCTCTGCGTGCTGGATCAAACGCCCGGCCTCGTCGGCTGGGATGAAATTCCCGCCTCGCGAATCTTCCCCGAAGCCGTGGCCCAACTCGCCGCCAACGTGCCGCATGGCGGCCCCGCCAAACTCACTGAAATCAACCGGCTGGTTCGCCATCCGGACTATGCCACCAACTACCAGCTCGTCTTCATACTGTTCCGCTTCGTCTCCTATTGGCTCACCGAAGCCAACGCCGACATGATGCTCTCCTGCGTGCGCCGCAATCACACGCCCTTCTACAAGCGCATGCATTTTGGCTATGTTGACGGCCCGCGCCGCTACGCCGGCGTGAAGTTTGAAACCAACCTGATGTCCTGCCCCGAATCGGATTTTGATCGCATCCGCGAGGAAATTCCCATCGTCGGCGCCGACAAAAAAACCCTCGCCACCTATGCCGGCCTGCTGCACGGCGAAACCGTCAAAGTTTTCCTGGAGGATTAATCATGCACGTTTTGTTCACCGCCATCACCGGCCTCGCCGGCCTCACCTGCTTCGCCGCCTTCTCCTGGGCCGTCAAAAAACATTTCCGCCAGACCGGCGCCATGCCCCTCGGCATGAAGGTCACAAGCGGCCTCAGCCTGCTCGGTTTCGCCTGGTTCGCCTGGCACCTCACCGCCGGCGTCTCGCAGGCATGGCCGCTGGTCCTGGCCATGTTCGCCGCCTCCTACAGCGTCTTCACCTGGGCCATCCGCGCCACCCGCCGCACCCCGCCCACCCTGGCGTTTGATACCGACCAGCCCAGCTTCCTGCTGCATCACGGCCCCTACCAGTACGTGCGCCACCCGTTTTATCTGGCCTATCTTCTCTTCTGGTTCGCCACCGCCCTGGCCGCGCAAACCATGCTCGCCTGGGCCGCGCCCCTCATCATGGCCACCCTGTATTTTGATGCCGCAACCCGCGAAGAACGCAAATTCGCGAGGTCCAACCTCAACAGCGCCTACGCCGCCTACCGCGCCCAGGCCGGAATGTTCCTGCCCCGGCCTTCAACCTTGCTCGCCGGCTAAATCAGGTTGTTGAAGCAGGGGCGGGTCCAGCCCGCCCCTCTCAGCTCAGCGCAAGCGGCTTCTCGCCGCCCGCCATCCAGTCCAGCAGCTCCACCACATGCACGGCGGGCACGCCATCGCCCGCCAGCTGTGTCAGGCAGCCCACATTCCCCGCGGCTATCACATCCGGCCGCAGCTCCCGCAGCGTCTCCAGCTTGCGCCGCCGCAACCCCGCCGATATCTCCGGCTGCATGATATTGTAAGTCCCCGCCGAGCCGCAGCACAAATGCGCATCCTTCGGCTCCATCACCTCAAACCCCGCCTTGCGCAGCAAGGTCTTGGGCGGCGCCGTCACCTGCTGCCCATGCTGCAGCGAGCACGCGGCATGGTAAGCCACCCGCAGCCCCGGCGCGACGCGCGCCGGCTGGTATATCTTCAGCAGAAATTCAGAAATATCCTGCGTCAACGCCGAGATCCGCGCCGCATCGGCCGCCCCCGCCTCATGGCGCAGCAAAAACCCGTAATCCTTCACCACCGTGCCGCAGCCTGAGGTATTCACCAGCACTGCATCCAGCCCCGCGCCATCAAGCTCGGCCACCCAGGCCGCCACATTCGCCCGCGCCGCCTCCCGCGCCGCCGCATCCCGGCCCATATGGTGCACCAGCGCCCCGCAGCAGCCCGCCTCAGGCGGTATCACCACCTCCACGCGCAGCCGGTTCAGCAGCGCCACGCTCGCGGCGTTAATCGATGGCGCCAGCACCTGCTGCGCGCACCCCGCCAGCAACGCCACCCGCGCCCGCCGCGCCCCCATGGCCGGATACACCCTCCCCACCACCGCCGCGCGCGCCAGCCCGCGCGGCGCCAGCCGCAGCATCCCGCGCAGCCGTTTCGTCAACATCCCGCTTCCTGGCAGCAAAAACCCCAACCCGCGCACCGGCCGCGCCAGCCGCAGCGCCGCGCGCAAACGCGCCGGATGCGGTAGCACCCAGGCCAGCGCCGCGCGCATCAGCCTGTCGGCTAACGGCCTGTTAAACGTCTTTTCCACATGCGCGCGCGCATGGTCCACCAGATGCATGTAATCCACACCCGAGGGGCACGTCGTCATGCAGGAAAGGCAAGAGAGGCAGCGGTCGATATGCAACGCCTCCTCCACCCCGGCATCGCGCCCGTTCTCCAGCATGTCCTTGATCAGATAAATCCGCCCGCGCGGCGAATCCAGCTCATCGCCCAGCGTCACGAAGGTCGGGCAGGTCGCGGTGCACATGCCGCAATGCACACAGCGCCGCAAAATCTCGTTGGCCACCGCAATCTCCGGGTCGGCCAGCTGCGCCTGCGTAAAATTCGTCTGCATCCCTAGGCCGCCCACATTTTCAGCGGGTTAAAAATCCCCCGCGGATCAAATTTCGCCGTCATCCGCCGCCGCAGCGCCGCCAGCGCCGGCGCCTCGGGCGGAATCACCTCCACCGCCGCGCGCAACGCCTCCGGCCCGCGCATCAGCCACCACACGCCCGCCCCGCCGCGCGCCGCCGCGCACACCGCCTCATGCGCCGCGCGCGTCGCCGGCCCGCTCAGCCACAGCAGCCCGCCGCCCCAGTCCATAAACCCGCTCACCCCGGCAAAGGCCACATCGCGCAGCACACCCGGCCCGGCCGATGGCCGCACCGAAACCCGCCACACCGCCTCCCCCGGCGGCAGCGCCGCGCAATCGCGTATGCCGGCCCACAATGCCTTGCTCTCCTCGCCGCCCAGAATCTCCGCCCCGGCAACCCCCCCGGCCAGCTTCGCGCAGCGATACGCCACCGACTCGGCAAAATCCTCAATCCGCAAATAAGCCCGCGCATCCCGGGGCAGATACGCCGCCCCCGAAACCGAAAACGGCGACCCCAACCCGGCTGCCATCACCTCCACCGCCGCCCGCGCATCCGCCGCCGGCACCACAACCGTGCCCACCGCCTCGGCCGCCGGCAGCACCTTCAGCGTCACCTCCGTCATCACCGCCAGCGTGCCAAAACTCCCGGTCAGCAGCTTGGCCAAATCCAATCCGGTGACATTTTTCAGCACCCGCCCACCAAAATTCAAAATTTCGCCGCTACCGTTCACCGCGCGCACCCCCAGCACATGGTCGCGCATCGCCCCGCCGCCAATGCGCCTGGGGCCGGAGATATTGCTTGCCACCACGCCGCCAATCGTCTGCGCCGGCCCAAAAAAGCGCGGCGGCTCGGCGATAATCTGCTGCCCATGCGCCGCCAGCACGCTCTCGATCTCGGCAAGCCTGGTCCCCGCCCGCGCGCGCAGCACCAGCTCGCTTGGCGAATACAGCGTAATCCCGCTCATCGCCGCCGTGCTCAGCACCGCCGCCGCGCGCACCGGGCGCAGCATGTCCGCCTTGGTCCCACCGCCCTGCACCCGCAGCGGGCCGGCGGCCGCGCGCACCATGGCGGCCAGCTCCTCCTCATCGCGCGGCGTCATAAGCGCCTCCGGCAGCCCGCTCACAGCGGAAACACTTTGGCCGGATTCAGCAGCCAGTGCGGGTCGAAAACATCCTTCACCGCCCGCATCTGCTCAAGCTCGCCTGGCGAAAACTGCACCCGCATCAGCTCGCGCTTCTCCACCCCCACGCCATGCTCGCCGGTCAGGCACCCGCCCGCCTCCACGCACAGGGTCAGAATCTCCGCGCCAAACCGCTCCGCCCTGGCGAAGCTCGAAGGCTCATTCGCGTCATACATGATCAGCGGATGCAAATTCCCATCCCCGGCATGGAAGATATTCGCCACCTTCAGCCCATAATCCTCGCTCATCTCCTCTATGCGCCGCAGCACCTCGCCCAGCCGGCTGGTCGGTATCACCCCGTCCATGCACAGATAATCCGGCGAAATCCGCCCCACCGCGCCAAACGCCCCCTTGCGTCCCTTCCATATCGCGGCCGACTCCTCATCCGTGCGCGCCACCCGCATTGAAACCGGCGCGAACCGCTCGCAAATCTCCCGCAGCCGCCGCAGCGTCGCGTCCTGCTCATCCTCGGAGCCCTCAACCTCGATAATCAGCAGCGCCTGCGCCTCCAGCGGATAGCCCGCATGCGCGAACGCCTCGCAGGCATGAATCGCCGGCCTGTCCATGAACTCGAGCGCCACCGGAATTATCCCCGAGGCGATGATCGCCGCCACGCACTCCCCGGCCACCTCATTGCTGGCGAATCCGGCCAGCATCGCCCGCGCCCCCTCCGGCGCGCGCAAAATCCGCACCGTCACCTCGGTCAGAATCCCCAGCTGCCCTTCCGAGCCGGTCACCAGCCCCAGCCAGTCATACCCCGCCGCGTCGCAATGCGTCCCGCCTAGCTCCAGCACCTCGCCCGCCATGGTCACCAGCCGCAGCCCCAGCAGATTATTCGCCGTCACCCCATATTTCAGGCAATGCGCCCCGCCTGAATTCATGCCCACATTGCCGCCCACCATGCAGGCCAGCTGGCTCGATGGATCAGGCGCATAAAAATACCCTGCATCCGCCACCGCGCGCGTAATGCCGATATTCGTCACCCCCGGCTGCACCACCGCATAGCGGTCTGGGTAGTTGACCTCGAGAATCCGGTTCATCCGCATCAGCCCCACCACCACGGAGTCGGCCAGCGGCAGCGCCCCGCCGCTGAGCGAGGTTCCCGCCCCCCGCGGAATCACCCTCACCCCCTCGGCGGCGCAGAATTTCAGAATATCGACAACCTGCCCCTCATCCTCGGGCAGCACCACCGCCAGCGGCACCTGCCGGTAGGCGGTCAGCGCATCGGTCTCATAAGGCTTCAGCGAGACCGCCTCGGCAATCACCGCCCGCTTGGGCAAAATCCGCAGCAGCCCGGCGATAATCTCGCCGCGCCGCGCCAGAATCTCAGGTTTCGGGTCCAGTTGCTTCATGGCGCGCATACTGCGCCAGCGGCGGAACCCATGCAAAACAAAACCCGGCCAAATGACCGGGTCTGTTCAGCCGCCAGAAATTTCGGGTGCCAAGAATACGCGGCGTATCAGCCCTGGCGGGCTTTCATGCGCGGGTTTTTCTTGTTGATCACGTACACCCGGCCGCGACGGCGGACCACACGGCAGTTCTTGTCGCGGATCTTCGCGGATTTCAAGGAGTTACGGATCTTCATAAGAGGCTCTCGGGTTAAATTGTTCAATCGGTGGCGCGGTATGCCGTCCCTCTCCCGCCCTGTCAACCCATGCGCATGCCCACACTGTCACCAAACGGTCATTGGCCTTGGCCGCTCATCCTCTGTTGATAGCCTGTTACAGCCGCTAAAGCCATCGAATCGCCTGGAGCCCTGGATATGAAAATCAGCTTTGTCGTCCCAGCTTACAACGAGCAAGCCCTCCTCACCCGCTCCCTCACCGCCATCCGTGACGAAATTTTGCGCGCCGGCCAGGAGCTGGGCAAGGACGCCGAGATCATCGTCGTCAACAACGCGAGCACTGACCGCACGCGCGAAGTCGCCCTCTCCATCCCCGGCGTCACCGTGGTTGACGAACCCCGCAAGGGCCTCGTGCAAGCCCGCTGGTGCGGCTTTGAGCACTCCACCGGCGAGCTGATCGCCAATATCGACGCCGACACCATCATCCCTCCCGGCTGGCTCACCGAGGTCATGCGCCAGTTCACGCGCGGGCCTTCCCTCGTCGCCCTCTCCGGCCCCTACATCTATTACGGCGTGCCAAACCGCGTGAACATGGTGGTCGGCGCGTACTACCGCCTCGCCTTCACCGCCTATCTGCTCAATCGCTTCGTGCTCAATGTCGGCTCCATGCTCCAGGGCGGCAATTTCATCGTCAAGCGCGCCGCCATGCTCAAGCTCGGCAGCCCAGACCTGCGCTTCTCCTTCTACGGCGAGGATACCGACATGGCCCGCCGCCTCTCCAAGGTCGGCGGCGTCAAGTTCACCTTCCGCCTGCCTGCCCAATCCTCCGGCCGCCGCCTCGCCGGCGAGGGCGTCTTCACCATCGGCCTGCGCTATTCCATGAACTTCTTCTGGGCCACCTTCCGCAAAAAACCCTTCACCGAAGCCTGGCAGGACATCCGCGAGTAACCACCCCGCGCCTCAAACCGCCGAGTTCCCGCCATCCACCGGCAACATCGCGCCGGTGATGAAGGCGGCGTCCTCGGAGGCCAGAAACGCGATCGCCGCCGCCACATCGCGCGGCTGGCCCAGCCGCCCCATGGGAATCGCCTCCGCCATCGCGCGCAGCCTATCTTCTCCCGCCGCCCCCGCCTCGCGGCGCAACATGGGCGTATCCGTATCGCCCGGGCACACGGCATTCACCCGTATCCCCTGGCGCGCATGGTCCGCCGCCATGCTGCGGGTCAGCTGCACCACCGCCCCCTTGCTGGCGCCATAGGCCACCGCCCGGTCCGCGCCCACCAGCCCCCAGTCCGACGCCACATTCACAATCGCCCCGCCGCCCTGCGCCGCCATCACCGGCACCGCCGCGCGTGAGAGCCGGAACACCGCCGTCACATTAACCGCCAGCGTCATATCCCATTGCGCATCGGTGCAGTCCCGCGCATCGCCCTGGAACAATATCCCCGCATTGTTCACCAGCACATCCAACCGCCCATGCCGCCGCACGGCCCATTCCACCAGCCGCTCCGCCGCCTCGGGCGCCGCCACATCCACCGCCAGAAACGCTCCCCCCAACTCTGCCGCCAGCGCCGCCCCCGCCTGCGCGTTGCGCCCGCTCAGCATCACTTTCGCCCCCCGCTCGGCAAACAGCCGCGCCGTCGCCATCCCAATCCCCGCCGTCCCACCCGTTATCAACGCCACCTTGCCCGCCAGCATTTTCCCCGCTCCCCTCAATGTGCACACGCCACGATCAACAAAACCAAGACGGCGGTATTTGACAACACCGCCAATCAGGCCAATTCCTCCGCCATGGCAAAAATCTCCTATTCCCGCATCGGCTTCTTGCTCACCTGCTTCCTCCTGCCCGGCCTCATCGGCACCTTCGCCAGCTTCTCCATCCCCGCCCCGGTGGTGGACGAACAGCACCAGCAGGCAGCACTCGATGCGGTGCTGCAAGCCCCCACCCCCGCCGCCCAGGCCGCCGCCATCGCCAACCTGGCCAACGCCGTAGACCCCGACACCGCCGCCATCGTCACCACCGGCACCGCCCCGCTGCCCGCGCGCATCGCCGCCGCCAAGGCCAACATGCGCCAGGAAGTGCTGGCCGAAGCCCGCGCGGAGGCCTATAAAATCCGTCTCATGGTCATCACCATGAGCATTCTCGGCGCCATCTTCGGCGTCGCCCTGCTCGGAGCCGGAAAACCATGACACCCCAGCCCGCCAGCCCGCACGCGCCCTCCTACTACGCCGCCACCGCCCACCGGCAGGATGCCCGCGCCCCGCTCGCGGGCGCCGAGCGCGCCGATGTCTGCATCATCGGCGCCGGCTTCACCGGCATCTCCGCCGCCCTGGAGCTGGCCGAGCGCGGCTTCTCGGTCATCGTGCTGGAGGGCGAGCGCGTCGGCTTCGGCGCCTCGGGGCGCAATGGCGGCCAGATGGTCAACGGCTACTCGCGTGACCTTGATGTCATCGCCAAGCGCTACGGCGAGACCGCCGGCCGCCAGATCGCCGCCATGGCCATGCAGGGCGGCCAGATCATCCGCGCGCGCGTCGCCAAATACGCCATCTCCTGCGACCTGACGCCCGGCAACATGTTCACCGCCCTCACCGCCAAGCAGATGCGCGGGCTGGAACACCATGTCAAAATCTGGAACCAGCACGGCTACACCGATTTTGAGCTGCTGGACCGCGCCGGCCTCGCCCGCCACGTCAACACCAGCCGCTATAGCGGCGGCCTCATTGACCATCGCGGCGGCCACCTGCACCCGCTCAACCTGGTCCAGGGCGAGGCCGCCGCCGCCGAATCCCTCGGCGCCCGCATTTTTGAAGGCTCGCGCGTCATCTCGGTGAGCACCGGCGCCAACCCCGTGGTCAAAACCGCGCAAGGCGAGGTCCACGCCAAATTCGTCATCGTCAGCGCCAACGCCTATATCGGCAACCTGCTGCCCGAAATCGGCGGCAAGATCATGCCGGTCTCCACCCAGGTCCTCGCCACCGAGCCGCTGGGCGAGGCCGCCGCCGCATTGCTGCCCTCCAACCTCGCCGTCGAGGACTGCAACTACTTCCTGGATTATTTCCGCCGCACCGCTGACAACCGCATCCTCTACGGCGGCGGCACGGTCTATGGCGCGCAGGATTCCGCCTCCATCCGCGCCAAAATCATCCCCAGCATGCTCAAAACCTTCCCCAGCCTGCAACACGCCCGGATCGACTTCAGCTGGAGCGGCAACTTCGCCCTCACCCTCACGCGTTTTCCGCAAATGGGCAGGCTCTCCCCCACCGTCTACTACTCGCATGGCGATAGCGGCCACGGCGTCACCACCACCCACCTGCTCGGGCGCATCCTCGGCGAGGCCATCGCCGGCCAGGCCGAGCGTTTCGATATTTTCGCAAGCCTGCCCTATTATCCCTTCCCCGGCGGCAAAACCCTGCGCGTTCCCCTCACGGTGCTGGGCTCCTGGTACTACCGCTTGCGCGACAAGGTGGGCATCTAAGGATAATTCTCAAAAGTTTTTTGGGGTCTGGCCCTTTTTTGCAAAAAAGGGCCAGAATCTTGGGGAGCTTTTTATAAAAAGCTCCCCAAACCCCGCAAAAATTTTTAATAATTTCAATTCTTTATAAGGGAAAACTTTTAAAACAGGCGCAAAAAAACAGCCAGGGCCGCGGTGGCTGCATCCACCGCGGCCCTGGCGTCTCGGTCGCGCGCCCCCGGCTAATCCGCCAGATGCGCCGCCTCCAGCACATGCGCGCTGGCGTTCATCGCCTCACGCTCCTTCATGAAGTTGATGTTGCGTGAGAGCAGCACATAAGCCACCGCCGCCACCAGCAGCCCCGGCGCCCAGGAGATGTCGACATCCCCCAGCGCATGCGCAATCGGCCCCTCATACATGCCCGCGAGGTCGAAGAACGGCACGCTGGCGATGAACCCGATCGCATAAGCCGCGATGCCGCGCCCGCCCCACGCGCCATAAATCCCCGCTGGCGTGAAGAAGTCGGCAATCGCATAGCGGCCCTTGCGCACGAAGAAGTAGTCGGTCAGGTTCACCGCCGTCCACGGCACCAGCAGATACAGCATGATGGAGAGCGAATCATACAATGTGTTGATCGCATTGGCCGTGAGCGAGAGCGAAATGCTGAGCCAGATCAGCGCCAGCGCCGCGATTCCCGCGATCCGCACGGTCTTGGTCGGCGTGATCTTCACGAGTGAATCCACACCCGTCAAAATCGTCAGCATCCCGGAATAGGCGTTCAGCCCCATCGTCGCGGTCAGCGCCGCCACCGATACCAGCACCGTCAGCGTGCCGAAATGCGGAAAAATCAAATTCCCCGCGCCATTGGTTGAAACCATGCCATCCGACGCGCCAAAATAGGTGGCGAGCCACGCGCCCAGCGCGATCAGCCAGATCGCCGCGAGGCTGGCGCCGAGATAGACCGACCATACCAGCCCGCTGCGCGATTTTCCGCGCGGCAGATAGCGCGTATAGTCCGAGACATAAGGCGCATAGGTGATATTGTAGGACGCACCAGCCGCGAACTGCGCCGCGAAGGCAACCCAGGTGAAGGCGATATGCCCCGGCGGCTGCGGCTTGATGGTGCCGTTGAAAATCGCGAAAGTGAAGATGATGTAAAGCGGCAGGCTGATCCAGAAGAGAATCCGGAAAATGATATGCAGCCAGTCATGCCCGTAAATCGCGATCACGGTTGCCACCAGCCCGAGCGTGATGGACACACCCGCGATCCCCCAGCCATAGAGATGGTTCAACCCCTGGCTGATCAGCACGGTATCAACCACGTTGAAGCCGGCGAAGGTGAAGAGCGTGCCCAGCAGCGGCAGAATAACACCGCGATAGCCAAACTGCGCGCGAGACTGGATCATCTGCGGCAGGCCGAGATCCGGCCCCTGGCTGGCATGGAACGCCATGAACAGCGTGCCGAACAAAATGCCCAGCGTGCTGGCCAGCGTGGTGGCGCCAAAGCCAAGCCCCATGCCCGGCCCGATAAAGCCAATGGCAATGGTGAAGAATTGAAAATTGCCGAGGAACCAGAACGGCCCCTGGTTCAGCACCTTGCCGTGCCGCTCATGCTGCGGCACATAATCTATCGAGCGTGTCTCAATGCCAAGCTGGGGTCCGTTTCGCACACCTCCAAGCTCGGTGTCGGCTAATGTTTCCATGGTTTCCTCCTGTAACGAAAATTCAGAACAAACACTCTTCTTTTCTATTTTTTATTGGCATCTTCAGGTAAAATCATAAGTTGAGAGATGCTCATGCACCGCCAGCCACCCGCCATCTGGCTGGCGCTGGAATATGATCGTCTCGCGCTCCACGCTGCTCTGCTCATCCGCGCCAAAGGCGAGCCGCGTCTCCACCTTGTGGGTGAACACCGCGATGTCTGAAAAAACCTCAGCCCTCTGCTCAAAGGAATGGCAGGCCAGCACCCGAAATCCGTCCTCGCTCTCCCAGCGCCGCCACAGCGCCTCATACGCGGCGCGCGTGGGCAGGAACTCCCGCGTGCCATGAAAAATAAAGCTCGCCTGCGGCGCGAAGCACGCGAAATAGCCCGCCCTGTCATGCGCCGCGAACCGGCCGACCAGATGCGCCGCCGCCGCCAGCACGTCCTCGTTCATGGCGAGCCCGCCATGATGCAAAGAATCTCGAAGGCGAGATTGGCCGCCAGCAGCGCCGTCGTCCCGAACGGGTCAAACGGCGGCGACACCTCGACGACATCGCCCCCCACCAGCCTCACCCCGGCCAGGCCACGGATGATCTCCAGCCCCTGCGGCACGGTCAGCCCGCCAATTTCGGGCGTGCCGGTGCCAGGCGCGAAGGCAGGGTCCAGCGCGTCGATGTCAAAGCTCAGATAGACCGGCCCATCCCCGAGCCGCGCCTTCACCTCGCGCATCAGCGGCTGCAGCGAGCGGTGCCAGCATTCCTCGGCCTGCACCACCTGAAACCCCTGCGCGCGCCCCCAGTCATATTCCTGCGCCGAATAGCCGGTGCCGCGC
>JAKBAQ010000276.1 GCA_021808985.1 Pseudomonadota bacterium | reverse complement strand
CGTTGATGCCTGATGCGCTGGCGGATGCGCCTTTCGCGGCGGAGGCGGCGGGCAAGGATTTGTACCTCGCTGGCGGCGCCTTCCGGGCGCTGGCGCGTATCCATATCGCGCAGACGGGCTACCCGCTGAACATCGTGCATCACTACACCATCAACCGGGACGAGGCGCGCGACCTGGCCGGTGTGGTGAGCGAGGGCGGGCGCAAGCTGATCGAGCGGATGCCCGGCGTGCCGCGCCGGCGCATCGAGGATCTGCCCTATGCGGCGGTGATTCTGCGCCGGCTGCTGCGCGCCACCGGGGCAGCGCGGGTTGTGTTTTCTGCCAATGGGCTGCGGGAGGGCTGGTTCTCCCGCCTGCTGCCGCCGGATGTGCGCGCCGAGGACCCGCTGCTGGCGGCCTCCCGCGATATGGTGCGCGGCATGGTGCGCGATGCCAATTTGCCCCAGGCGCTCATCGCCTGGACAGCGCCCTTGTTCCCCGATGAAACCCCGGCGCAGAAGCGGCTGCGCGAGGCAGCGTGCTGGCTTTCGGACATTGGCAGCCACGAGCACCCGGAATACCGGGCTGAGCAGGCGTTTATGCGGGTGCTGCGCCAGGCGGGCATGAGCCTGGACCACCATGCCCGCGCGTTTTTAGCCCTGACGACGGCGGTGCGCTACGAGGCGCCGCCGGAGGCAGGGTTTCTGGCGCCCGCCCGCGCGCTTTTGGACATGCAGGCCGCCCAGCGCGCCGAAACCTTGGGCAGCGCCCTGCGCCTGGGCTACACGCTTTCCGCCGGAACGCCGCATCTGCTGGCGGGAACGGGGCTGACCCTGACCCAAGGCAGCCTGGCCTTGAGCCTGGCGGCGGCAAATGGCGTGTTTGCGGGCGATGCCGTGCTGCGGCGGCTGGAGCGGCTGGCGCTGATGCTGGGCCGCGAGGCGGAGACGGTTATGCAATAAAAAAGCCGGAGGCGTTTGGCGCTCCGGCTTTTTATAACGGCTGGTGGGAGGCTCAGGCGTCTGTCAGCGAAGCTGGGGCCGGGGAATAGGTGTTTGCTTCGCTCAGCATTTCGATGCGGCCGGTGATCTGACCGCCATCTTCCACCTGCAAGCGGCGGCAGCGCGCGGTGCCCAGCACGCGGCCGGTGCTGCGCACAACCAGCGTGGCGCGGGCGACCAGCGTGCCGTCTATGGTGCCGGCCACTTCGGCGTCGTCCACCTCAACCTCGCCTTTGAACACGCCGCCGGGGGCGATGGAGAGTTCGTTGGCGTTGATCATCGTGGCTTCCACGGTGCCTTCCACCACCAGGCGCTCGGCGTCTTGCACGGTGCCTTGCACGGAAATGCCGCGGCCCACCACCAGGGTGCGGCGCTCAGGCGCTTCGCGGGTGGTGGTGTTGGGCATTAGCGGGCGGGGGGCTGCCGCGGAGGGGACGACCGGGCTGGCGGGGGTGGCAGGCATGGGCGGGGGCGCAAACGGCGAGCGGGCCATGGGGGTCTCCTTGAAACTGGGTGGGATGAAAAGATTGCCGGGATCGTTATCCTCGGAGGAGGGGGGGGATGGCGCCGCCTGGTCCGCCGGGAGCGCGGTGGAGACCGGTTGTGGCTCTTCCGTTTTGCGCTTGTTGAACACTGATCCTCCATGCTGGCTTATCGCGTTAAGTTCGCCGCCTAGCACGGGGCAGGCCGCTAAACAACCTTTGGTGGGGTTTGCTGGGGGCGGTTTGCAATGCTAACCCCTCGTTGTTGTAATCCGGGAGTGTTGCCGAATATGGCCGTGTCACAGTTCGATATCACCGGCATCGGGAATGCCATCGTCGATTTTTTGCTGCCAACAAATGACGAATTTTTAAGGCGGCATGACATGCCGAAGGGGGCGATGTCGCTGATCGACGCGGACACCGCAACCAGGCTGACCGCGGCGATGGCGGGCGGCATCACGGCGTCTGGCGGCTCGGTTGCCAATTCTTGCGCGGTGGCGGCAGCGCTGGGCGCCAGGGTGGCGTTTATCGGCAAGGTGGCCAGGGATGAAATGGGCGACGTGTTCCGCCGTGAGATTGCCGCTGTTGGCGTGCATTACGCCACCCCGCCGCTGGACGCGCCGGTGCCCACCGCGCGCTGCCTGATTCTGGTGACCCCGGATGGCCAGCGCACGATGAACACCTACCTTGGCGCGGGCGGCGAGTTCGCGCTGCATGATTTGGACGAGGTGGTGATCGCGGCCTCGAAGGTGCTGTATCTGGAAGGGTATCTGTTCGACCCGCCGGCAGCGCAGGCGGCGTTTCAGGAGGCAGCGCGCATGGCCCGCGCGGCAGGGCGGATGACGGCACTTTCCCTCTCCGACGCGTTTTGCGTGGATCGGCACCGGGATGGTTTCCGCCGCCTGATCGCCGAGGGGGTCGACATATTGTTTGCGAACGAGGCTGAGGTTTGCAGCCTTTATGAGGTGAACAGCTTCGAGGAGGCAGCGGTTAAGGCGGCCCGGGATGTGAAGCTGGCGGTGCTGACCCGCAGTGAGGCAGGCAGCCTGGTTCTGCATGAGGGGCAGGCTATCGAAATTCCGGCCGTGCCGGTGCAGGTGGTGGACACCACCGGCGCGGGCGATGCCTATGCCGCCGGGTTTCTTGCGGCCTATACGCGCGGCGAGGGGCTGGAGGCGGCAGGGCGCCTTGGCGCCAGGGCGGCGTCTCTCGCGATTTCACGGGTTGGCGCCCGCCCGCCAACGGCGGAGCTGGCCGCGCTGCTGGCGTGAATGTTTCCACCGCCGTGCTGGCGGTGGCGGGGCTGCTGGCCGGCATGATGAATGCGCTGGCGGGGGGCGGGTTC
>JAKBAQ010000275.1 GCA_021808985.1 Pseudomonadota bacterium | reverse complement strand
CGGTGACATTGGTGACCGTATCCATCCCGCCCAGGAAGAGCACGAAGCACATGGCCAGAATTTCCTCCATCGCCATGGTCCGCCCGCCGACATCGACGGAGAGGAAATGGCTGATGAGGTCATCGCCGGGATTGGCGCGGCGGTCGTTGATGAATTCCGCCAGCATGCCGAGAATCTGCGCGCCCAGCGCGTCCATCTCGTCGGACTGGCCCTGGACGCGGAAAAACGCGTCAGCCAGGGCGCGGAATTCGCGCAGCCGCGTGGTCGGCATGCCCATCAGCTCCATGAAGATGGAGACCGGAAACAGCGAGGAGACATCACGTACGAAATCGCATTCGCCCTTGGCCGCCACCTCGTCGATGATCCGCACCGCCCAGTCGCGGATACGCGGCTCCAGCTCACGAATCGCTTTCGGCGAGAATTTTGGCATCATCGCCTGGCGGTAGGGGATGTTCTCCGGCGGATCGAGGCTGAGGGGGATGAATTTGGGCGGATTCTTAACGCGCGGGATCTGCATCTCACGCACCGAGAAATGTTCCGGATCCTTGACGATCGCCTCGATCATCTCATAACGGCGGATCAACCAATGGCCGCCATTCAGGGTGGACCAGAAAATATCCGGCGCGGCGCCGATGGCCTGCGCCAGCGAGCCCTGCACATCATCGCTGATGCGCGGGTCGGCGTAGATGTCGAAGTCGAAAACACGCTCCGCCGCGACATGCGCGGGCAGCGCCTTGCTGATGATACCGTCCATTTCCGTCCTCCACGATCTGTTGCGCCGGTTGCCCGGGGTTTTGTCATATCGGGCGGAGGCTGTCAAAGTAATTCATCGGTCGATTAAATTATCTTCCTCCAGATCAACTCATCCTGCACGGCCGCGCCGCGCTTGTTGCGGACCACCTCGGTGAGCAGGCACAGCGTGCCATCGGGCAGCGGTGCCACCGCGCGCAGGAGCGTGGTGCCGATCCAGGCGGGGATGGAGGAAGCCAGCACCTCATGGCGGATCAGCCCCTCAGCATAGTGCCAGCGCGCCGCGTAGGAGACGAGATTCTCATGGGCCGGCAACGCCTCTCCGGCGCGCCAGCCGGGGCTCATGATGAAGGCGGACATGGTCTGCGGCGCGTAGGTGAGCCGGCCCCAGGCCTGCTCACCCATGGGAAAACGCGCGAACACGCCATCATACAGGCGGCGCAGGGAGAGCATCTCCCAGATGCCGTGAAAATCTCCGGCGTTCAGCATGGCGCTCATCCGAAGCTGGGCTCGGTGCCGAAAACGGCCGAGCTGACCAGCGGCGCCACCGGCCCGCCCGCCAGCAGGCAGGTGCGCGCGCCCGGCACCGGGTTGCTGGACTGGCCGCGCAATTGCCGCACCGCCTCTATGGGCATGCCGATGCCATGGATGAAGCCCTGGGCAATGTTGCCGCCCGCGGTGTTGATGGGCAGCTTGCCGGTGGGGGCGATGAGATTCTCGAAGCTGATGAACGCGCCCGCTGAATCATGCGTGCAGAAGCCGTGATCGATGATCGAGGCCACCGCCTGGGCGGAGAAATTCTCATAGATCTGCGCGACATCGATATCAGCGGGGGTGAGCCCGGTCTGCGCCCAGAGCCGCCGGGCGACACCGCGGAACCCGGCCGTCGTGTAATCCTCGTTATTCTCCAGCATGTCTCCCCCTCCCTGCTCGGCGCCGATGGCCGCCCCCAGCAGATAGACCGGTTTCTGCCGCAAGTCCCGCGCGCGTTCGGCGCTGGTGAGGATGAGCACGCCGGCGCCGTCATTTTCGCGCGAACAGTCGAGCAGGCGGAAGGGCTCGGCGATCCAGCGGGAGGCGTGGTAATCCTCCATGGTGAAGTGGTTATTATAGGCCACGGCGGCAGGGTTGCGGGCGGCGTGGTGATAGTCGGCCCGCACCACCGCCTGGGCGGTGGTTTCCGGCACGCCGTAATATTCGAACATGCGCCGGGCGCGCATGGCGCAGAATTGCGCCGGGGCAAGCATGCCGGCGGCGAGATGGTGGTGGTTGAGAAAATGCGCCGAAACCGCCGCCGAAAGCCGGCCGCTGCTGGATTGCACCAGCGCGCGGTACACCGCGACGATTTCCGCCTGGCCGGTGATGATGGCCGCCGCCGCCTCGGCCAGGGCGCCCGCGATGCCGCCGCCGCCGCCGCCCCAGATGGCGGAAGACCAGCGCAGCTCTCTGGTGCCAAGCTCGGCCATCAGCCGGGTCGGCTCGTTATGGTCATCGCCGTAGGAGGCGAAGCCATCGATGGCGCCGGGATCAATCCCGGCATCGGCGCAAGCGGCGACAATGGCGCGCACCAGCGTCTCCTGCTCCGGCCAGGGGGCGCCGCCGCGCTTGAATTGCAGCACGCCCAACCCGGCCACGGCGGTGGCGCCTGAAAATTCACGGCTCATGGCACCAGGCTCCAGCGCAGGGCGGGAATATCTTCGCCGTTACAACGGGTGAAGGCGGCGCGGCCAACCACCTCGGCGCCGATGGCAAGGCCGGTCTCGGCACCTTCCAGCACCCCCATGAGGCGGCGGTTGCCCGCGTGCGGCAGCTCCACCAGCAGAGTGACGAAGGGGGTATCCAGCCCCTCGGTGCCCTGGAAGGTCTGCCAGGTGCGGATCCAGGAGAAGATCCTGCCCTTCAGATCCACGGAAAACCAGTCAATCTCCTCACTGCCGCATGTGCTGCAGCGGCTTACCGCCGGCCAGTGCCATTGCTGGCAGCCACGGCAGCGCGGCAGGCGCAGCGCGCCCTGCGCCAGCGCCTCCCAATAGGGCGTATCGGCACCCTTGGTGAAATGTGATACGGT
>JAKBAQ010000047.1 GCA_021808985.1 Pseudomonadota bacterium | reverse complement strand
ATT
This sequence comes from Pseudomonadota bacterium, assembly GCA_021808985.1. Classification (GTDB taxonomy): domain Bacteria; phylum Pseudomonadota; class Alphaproteobacteria; order Acetobacterales; family Acetobacteraceae; genus Acidocella. The sequence continues at coordinate 14,182 of JAKBAQ010000047.1, read as the reverse complement.
ATTTTCAACGATGCCGACCTTGACTCCGCGGCCACCATCCTGGCCGCCAACAAGTTCCGCAATGCCGGGCAGGTCTGCGTGGCGCCCACGCGCTTCATCGTGCAGAACGAGGTCTACCAGCCGTTCCTGCAAAAATTCGTCGCCAAATGCGAGGCGATCAAGCTCGGCAACGGTCTGGAGGACGGCACCACCATGGGCCCGCTCGCCAATGACCGCCGCGTCGCGGCGATGGAATCCCTCCTCGCCGATGCCGTGAGCAAGGGCGCGAAAATCGCCACCGGCGGCAAGCGCGCTGGCAACAAGGGCTATTTCTTCGAGCCGACGGTCCTCACCGACCTCTCGCCCAGCTCCCGCGTGCTGAACGAGGAACCCTTCGGCCCGCTGGCGCTGTTCATGCCCTTCGGCACGCTGGGCGAGGCGGTGGCCGAGGCCAACCGCCTGCCTTACGGCCTCGCCGCCTATGCCTACAGCCGCTCCGCCACGACATTGACAGCCCTCGGCGCTGACATTGAAGCCGGCATGATCGGCCTCAACCATCATGGCCTCGCCCTCACTGAAACGCCCTTCGGCGGCATGAAGGATAGCGGCTACGGCTCAGAGGGCGGCGCCGAAGGTCTGGAGCCCTACCTAGTCACCAAGTTCGTAACCCAGGCCAGCGCGTAACGTATCAGGGCCGGAGTGCAGCGCTCCGGCCCCGATACGCCTTAAAAAACCCCCAAAAAAAACCTCCGGCCAGCGCAGCAGGCGCCACCGGAGGTTTTTTTTATGTTCGGCAGAGCCTGTTTTAACCGTTTTCTCTTACAACAAATTGAAATTATTAAAAATTTTTGCGGGGTTTGGGGAGCTTTTTATAAAAAGCGCCCCAAGATCCTGGCCCTTTTTTGCAAAAAAGGGCCAGACCCCAAAAAAACTTTTGAGAATTATCCTTAGCGTTCGGCGTCGTCGGATTCCGGCTGCACGTCGATATCGGCGTCGAGCACATCGGCATCGTCGTCCATATCGTCATCTTCCAGGATATCCTCATCATCCCCGTCATCGACGACCTCGACATCCACATCATCCGGGTCCACCGCCGCCGGTTTGACGACTTTCTTCACTTCCTCGGGCATCGGCGCGGCGCGCTTCAGGCGCGGCTGCTCAACCGGCTGCTCGGTGGCGCATTTGGGGCAGATCGCGGGTTCCTTGCCGAGATCGAAAAACCGAGCCCCGCACGACACGCAGGTGTGTTTTGATCCTAGTTCCGGTTTCGCCATGCCCAACCTCTGCTCTGAACGCGATTTCAACAAGGGCGGCGCGATGCCATGCCCAGCCAGCTATGTCAAACGGCTTACCTTATGCTAATCGGCGCGGCATGGAGACACAACCCGCACGGCCCCTGGCCGCCCGCCGCCCCGCAAGCCCGCTCGCCGGGGAAATCGCCGTTCCCGGCGACAAATCAATCAGCCACCGGGCCCTGATGTTCGGCGCCCTGGCGGTTGGCCAGACGCGCATAACAGGGCTGCTGGAAGGCGAGGACGTGCTGCGCACCGCCGCCGCCATGCGCGCCCTGGGGGCCGAGATCAGCCGTGACGGCGCCTGCTGGCTGGTCTCGGGCCGGGGCATTGGCGGGCTGACCCCGCCGGATGACGTGCTGGACATGGGCAATTCCGGCACCGCGGCGCGGCTGCTGGCCGGCATTCTGGCGACGCATGATTTCGCCTCGGTGATGACCGGCGACGCCAGCCTGCGCAAGCGCCCGATGGGCCGGGTGATCGAGCCTCTCAAGGCCTGCGGCGCGGTGTTCACCGCGCGCGAGGGCAACCGCCTGCCGTTGACCATCCAGGGTGCCAGGGACGCCCTGCCCATCACCTACCGGCTGCCGGTGGCCTCCGCGCAGGTGAAGTCGGCCATTTTGCTGGCCGGGCTGAACGCGCGCGGCATCACCGAGGTGGAGGAGCCCGAGCCGACGCGCGACCATTCGGAGAACATGCTCATCCATTTCGGCGCGCAGGTGAAGGTGACGCAGGCCGGGCGGGGCAGGATGATCCGCCTGACCGGCCAGCCAGAGCTGCGCGCGGCCGATGTGGTGGTGCCGGGCGACCCCTCCTCGGCGGCGTTTCCGCTGGTCGCGGGGCTGCTGGTGGAAGGCTCGCGGCTGGTGCTCAGCGGCGTCGGCCTCAACCCGCTGCGCACCGGCCTGTTCGACACGCTGCGCGAAATGGGCGCGGAGCTGGAAATCCGGGATTTCCGCATCCAGGGCGGCGAGAATGTGGGGGATATTCATGTCGCCCACACCGCGCTGATGGCGGTGGATGTTCCGGCGGAGCGGGCGCCGAGCATGATCGACGAATACCCGGTGCTGGCGGTGGCCTGCGCCTGCGCGCGCGGCGTGTCGCGCCTGCGGGGGCTCTCGGAGCTGCGGGTGAAGGAGAGCGACCGTCTGGCCGCCACCGCCGCCATGCTGCGCGCCGGCGGCGTGCGGGTGGAGATCGAGGGGGATGACCTGATCATCCACGGCAACGCCCAGCCCGCCGGCGGCGGCCTGGTGGAGACCCACATGGACCACCGGCTGGCGATGAGCGCCCTGGTGTTCGGCCAGGCCACCCGGGAGCCGATGCGCATCGACGATGCCAGCTTCATCGACACGTCCTTCCCCGGCTTCGTGGCGCTGATGCGCCGGCTGGGCGCGGATATCGCGGCGCCATGATCATCGCCATCGACGGCCCGGCGGCGGCGGGCAAGGGCACGCTGGCGCGCCGCATCGCGGCGGCGCTGGGCCTGCCATATCTCGATACCGGGCTGCTCTACCGCGCGGTCGGCCGGCTGGTGCTGGAGGCGGGCGGCGACCCGTCTGACCCGCTGGCGGCAACAGCCGCGGCGCGGGCGCTGCGGGCCGAGGATTTCACCAGGGCCGACCTGCGCGACGCGGCGGCGAGCAAGGCGGCGAGCCAGGTGGCCTCCATCCCCGAGGTGCGGGCGGCACTGCTGGCGTTCCAGCGCCGTTTCGGCGACGCCAACGGCGCGGTGCTCGACGGGCGGGACATCGGCACGATCATCTTCCCCAAGGCGGATGTGAAATTGTTCGTGACCGCGAGCCTGGAGGCGCGCGCCCGGCGCCGCCATGCCGAGCTGCGGGCCAAGGGAGATGAGGTTTCGTTGCATGAGGTGCGCGAGGACCTGGCCGCGCGCGACGAGGCGGACGCCAACCGCGCCGCCGCCCCCCTGGTGGCGGCGGCCGATGCCATCCCGTTCGACACCACGGAGATCGACGCCGATACCGCCTTCGCCCGCGCGCTGGCGCTCATCAAGGCGCGGGCGGGGCATACTGATGCTCCACGTGGAGCATCGGCGCGGGAATCGATCTAACGTACTGTTAGAACGGTTTAATTTTTCGCTTGCGCCCCAGTTTGGGCGGGTTCGTGCCGGAAAAACAACGAAAACCCGCGCCGCCGGCTATGGCGCGGGCGCTGCCGGCTTGGGCGTTGGCTTGGGTGTCGGCAGGCGATAGTCCAGCGCGGGCCGGAGCTGTGGATACTGCCTGGGGTCCGCCCAGCCGCCGAGCAGCGCGGTGTGGAGTGTCAGCGGCGGGTTGATGCTGGGGCGCAGGGCGATGCGCAGGGCGAGGCTTTTGTCAAAAATATCGATGCTGCCGGTGGCGCTGGCGCTGCCCGCCGGGCCGATGAGGCTGGCGCTGTTCAAGGTGCAGTTGCCATGGCTGAACGCGCCGGAGAGCGCCAGGGTGGCAAAGCCGGTGCTGCCGCCATCCAGGGCCGCGCGCAGGGCGCTGGCGCGGTCTGGCTCGTGCAGCGCCTGGGCCAGCCCGGCGAGCGAGACGCCATGCAGCTGGCCGTTGCCGGCATTGAGGCTGGCCTTGCCGCTGAGCGTCGCCGCCCAGGTTTTTGGCGTGTAGCCGGTGGCGGCGAGGCTGCCGGCGGCGTCAAAAAAGCCGGAGAGCGTGTAGGGGAAGGCCAGCGGCAGGTTGAGCTGCGCGGGGTCTATATGGCTGGCGGTGAACTGCGCGGTGAGCGCGGGCGGCTGGCTGCCGCCAGCGGTGGCGCTGATGCTGCCCGCCAGCGTGCCGCCCGCGAGGCTGGCCTGCGGCACCGCCAGGGTGAGATGGCCGCCCGCGCCGAGGCTGAGGCTGGCGCTGGTGGCGCCGAGGATGGTCTGGCCGCCATAGAGAACGCGCCCGGCGGTGATGCCAACCTTGCCCTGGGCGCTGGCGAGCGCCGGCCAGGGCAGCATGTAGCCGGCCGGAATGGGCGGCAGGGCGAGGGTGCTGGAGTCGATCTGGCCGGAAATGACCCCCTTGTCGCTGACCAGCTGGCCGCTGGCCGTGAGGTCGCCCAGCGAGAGGACGAAATCCGGCAGGCCGAGGCTGGTGGGCGAGGCGGTGATGCTGGCGCGCAGCGAGATGGAGCCGGCACCCGGATAGGTGAGGCCCCGCGAGAGGCCGAAAATGCCGAGCGCGGCGATGGCGCTGGGGTGCTGCAACGAAATGGCGCCGCTGAGGCTCGGCTGTGTCAGGTCGATGAGCGGGCTGGCGGTGAGGGTGAAATCCCCCAGCACGGCGATGGCGCTGGCGCTGAGCGCGTTGTCCGGGCCGCGCGCGGCCAGGGTGAGGCTGAGGCGCGGCCGCACCAGGGCGGCTGGCGGGCGTGGCCATGATGCCGGCAGCAGCGCGGCCAGCGGCGCGGCCGAAGGCAGCGAGAGGAAGCCGCGCGCGGCGACGACATTGTTCTGCGCGTCGAGCGTGACGCTGCCGGCCGCCAGCCCCCCCAGCACATTGGCCGAGATGCGGCGGATGTTGAGCTGGGTGTTCAGCGCGCCGTCCAGCAGCAGGTGCGTGAGCGGCACCGGGCCGAGGCTGGCCCGCGCGGCGGTGATCTGGCCGTCAGCGGTGAAATGGCCGGGGCGCTGGCCGAGCCAGGAGATCAGCGGTGTGAGGTTCAGCGTGTCGAAATTCAGCGCGCCGGTGGCGTGGCGGCCGGCGATGACCAGCCGGCCGGTAAGGCGGCTCGGCCCAAGGCTGCCGCTGAGCTTGTCGAGGGCGAGCCGGCTGGTGGTGCCGCCGAGGCTGGCGGAGAGCTGCGCCGCGCGCCAGTCGGGCGGCGGGGTGAGCCCGTAGGCGCTGAGCAGGCCGGGAAGGTCCGGGCTGTTCAGGCTGGCCTGGCCGGTGATCGCCCCGTCAGTGGCGATTTGCAGGCTGGTGGCCAGCGTGGTGCCGCCGGGCAGGGTGGCCTGCAGGGAATGAATGTTGAGCCCCTTGGGCGACAGGCCAAGGCTGGTGGTGAGCGCGGGGAGGCTCTGGCCGTCATAGCTGAGGTTGCTGGCGGTGAGGTTGAGCGCGATGGGCAGGCCGGGCCAGCCGGGCAGCAGGGGGCGCAGCGCCGTGAGGTCGAGATTCTGGGCGTTGAGCGTGGCGGTGAGGGCGGGCTGGGCGAAGCTGAGCGTGGCGTCGCCGGTGAGCAGCGCCTTGGCGATGTTGACGCGGATGGCGCTGGCATCGGCCGCGCCGCCGGAGACGGCGAGGCTGGCGCTGCCCGAGATGTTGGGGGCCGTGAGGCCGAGCTGGCCGGCCAGCGCGCCATCGCCGCTGAGGCCGCCGGAGAAATTGAGCGTGGCGGGGCCGATGCCGGCGGTGAGCGAGAGCGGCGCGCCGCCGGTGAGGGCTGTGGCGCCCAGCGCGGCGGTGAGGCTGATGCCATTGCCCAGCAGCGCGCCGCTGCCCGAGATGGTGACCGCGCCGTTTGCCCCGGTGAAGAGGTCGGCGTCGACATTGGTGAATTGCGCGCCGCCCAGGCGGATGCTGCCCTGGTGGATCTGCGCGTGCAGGGCGGCGAGCCAGCCCGGCGGGGCGACGGATCTGGGCCCGCCGGGCAGCGGCCAGGGAAAGGCGATGGACGGGCTCTCCAGGATGAGGGTCTTGGCGCTCAGCTGGCCGTGCAGCAGGGCGGAGAGGGAAATATCCAGCGTGAGGGCGTGCGCGGTGATAACCTCGTTATCCGGCCCGGTGATGGTGATGCGCCCGGCATTCAGCTCGGGCGAGGGCAGCAGGCTGAGCGTGAGCTTGCCCGCGATATGGACCTGCCGGCCGGTGAGGCTGGAGGCCAGTTGCTCAATGCGGGCGCGGTGCGCGCTGGAGGCGACGAAGCCGGGCAGCGCCAGGATGGCGGCGGCGGCGGCGGCGACGAGGCCGAGCGGGATGATGAGCCAGAGGAGTTTTTTGTTCACGGCAGATTATAGCCGCCGCCGCCGGGGGTTTTGATGATGAAGGCGTCGCCCGCGCCAAGCCGCGCCTGGGCGCAGCCGGGCAGCGGCTCCAGCGTGCCGTCGGCGCGTTCGATATATTGCTCGCCGCGCGCGCCCGGCGCACCGCCATGCAGGCCGAAGGGGGCGATGGCGCGCCGCGAGGCGAGGATGGTGGCGCTCATGGGTTCGAGGAAGCGGATTTTGCGCACGCAGCCATCGCCGCCATGGCGGGCGCCGGCGCCGCCGGAGTTCTGGCGGATGGAAAACTCTTCGACACGGACAGGATAGCGCAGCTCCAGGATTTCAGGGTCAGTGATGCGGGTGTTGGTCATATGCGTATGGACGGCGGAGGCGCCATTGAAGGTGGGGCCAGCGCCGGCGCCGCCGCAGATTGTTTCGTAATACTGGAATTTGGCGTCGCCGAACAGGAAGTTGTTCATGGTGCCCTGGGCGCAGGCGCAGGCGTCCAGCGCGCCCAGCAGGGCGGCGGCGAGAGCCTGGGAGACCTCGGTATTGCCCGCCACCACCGCGCGCCCGGGCGGCGGGGCGAGAAAACTGTTCTCGGGGATGATGATGTTGAGCGGCTTGAGGCAGCCCTCATTGAGGGGAATGCCCGCACCGGTGAGGCAGCGGAAGGCGTAGAGCACGCAGGCGGTGGTGATGGCGGGCGGGGCGTTGAAATTGCCGGAATCGGCGGGGCCGGTGCCGGTGAAGTCGATGGTGGCGCCGCGGGCGGCGGGATCGACGCTGATTTTGACCTTGAGCGGCGCGCCATTATCCATGATGTAGGTGAAATCGGCGTCGCGCAGCCGGGCGATGACCTGGCGGATGGCCTCCTCGGCGTTGTTCATCACATGGCCCATATAGGCGTTCACCACTTCCCACCCATAACGGGCGATGACGCCGCCAAGGGCGCTGGCGGCGGTGGCGTTGGCGGCGATCTGGGCCTTGATGTCGGCGATGTTCTGGTCCGGGTTGCGGGCGGGGTAGCGGGCGCTGGCGAGCAGGGCGCGGAATTCGGCCTCGTGGAAGGTGCCGGCGGAGAGGATGAGGAAATTGCCGATCACCGCACCTTCCTCCTCCAGCGTTTGCGAGAAGGGCGGGGTGGAGCCGGGGGTGAGGCCGCCAATATCGGCATGGTGGCCGCGGCAGGCGGTGAAGAAGCGGATCGTCTCGCCCGCCGCGTCGAAGACGGGGGTGATCAGCGTGATGTCAGGCAGGTGGGTGCCGCCGGCATAGGGGTCGTTCAGGGCCACGCAGTCGCCCGGGCGCAGGCTGGCGCCGCGCCGCGCGATGACATGGCGCACCGATGCCCCCATGGCGCCCAGATGCACCGGCACGTGCGGGGCGTTCGCCACCAGCCCGCCGGCGGCGTCGAATATCGCGCAGGAGAAATCCAGCCGTTCCTTGATGTTCACGCTCTGCGCGGTGTTGCGCAGCACGCTGCCCGCCTGCTCGGCGATGGCCATGAAGAGGTTGTTGAAAAGCTCGAGCAGCATCGGGTCGGGCCGGGAGGGGTCGGCGACGCGGGTGGCCGCGCGTGGCGCGGTGCGGCGCAGGATGCAATGGTTGCGCGGCGTGATGGTGGCGCTCCAGCCGGGCTCGATGATGGTGGTGGCGTTCTGCTCGCGCAGCAGGGCGGGGCCGGGGATGAGGCTGTTCGCGCCCAGGCTGGCGCGTTCATATACCGGGGCGGGGTGCGCGGCGCCGCCGGTGAAGATTTCGGCCATCTCCAGCGGCGCGGGCGGGGCGGCGGCGGGAATTTCCGGCTCCTCGATGCGCTCGCCTTGGGCCTTGGCCTCCACCACCACGGCCTCGGCGATGAGGGGTTTCTCCGGCGTGGCGAAGCCGAAGAGGCGCTGATGGGCGGCGGTGAACCGCGCCGTCATCTCGGCATGGGCGGTGAGCGGGACGGGCAGGGCCGTGTCAGTGCCTGCGTAGCGCAGCAGAACGGTGGCGGTTGTGCTGGCGCGCGCGCCGGGGTTCTGCGCGCGCAGGGCGGCGGTGGCGTTTTCCGCCAGGGTGGCGGCGGTGGCGGTGAGGGTGGCGATGCGTTCGGGCGTGAAGGGCAGCTCCACCGCCTGGTCGCGCACCAGGGTGAAATCAGCCAGGCCGATGCCATAGGCGGAGAGCACGCCGGCGAGGGGGTGGATGAAGATGGTGTCGATGCCCAGCTCGTCAGCCACCAGACAGGCGTGCTGGCCGCCCGCGCCGCCGAAGCTGGCGAGGGTGAAATCCGCCGGGTTGATGCCGCGCTGCACGGTGATCTGGCGGATGGCGTGGGCCATGTTGGCGACGGCGATGCGGATGAAGCCCTCGGCCAGGGCTTGCGGCGTGGTGGGCTGGCTGGCGGCCGAGACCTGGGCCGCCAGGGCGGTGAATTTTTCGCCGACGATGGCGGCGTCGAGCGGTTCATCACCCTTGGGGCCGAAGATGGCGGGGAAATGGCGGGGCAGGATTTTGCCGAGCAGGATGTTCGCGTCGGTGATGGTGAGCGGGCCGCCCTTGCGGTAGGCGGCGGGGCCGGGATTGGCGCCGGCACTCTCAGGCCCGGCGCGCAGGCGCGCGCCGTCAAAGCCGAGGATGGAGCCGCCGCCTGCCGCCACGGTGTTGATGGCGAGCATGGGCGCGCGCAGCCGCACCCCGGCGATCTCGGTCTCGAAGGCGTGGGCGAAGCCGTTATCGTAGAGCGCGGCGTCGGTGCTGGTGCCGCCCATGTCAAACCCGATGACGCGGTGGAACCCGGCCAGGGCGGCGGTGCGCGCCGCGCCGGTGATGCCGCCCGCCGGGCCTGAGAGAACGGCGTCCTTGCCGGAGAAATTCTCCGCCCCGGCGAGGCCGCCATGTGACTGCATGAAGTAGAGGGGGGCGTGGCTTAATCCGGCTGAAACCTGGGCGATGTAGTGTCGCAGAACGGGCGAGAGATAGGCGTCGGCGGTTGTGGTGTCCGCGCGCGGGACGAGGCGGAGCAGGGGGCTGGCGACATGCGAGAGCGAGATGTTGGTGAAACCGGCCTGGGCGGCCAGCTCGCCCAGGCGGATTTCATGCGCCGGGTATTTCCAGGCGTGGATGAGGGCGATGGCGACGGAATCCACGCCCTGGGCGCGCGCGGCGCGCAGGGTGCGCAGGGCGGCCGGCTCGTCGAGCGGGGTGATGAGCGCGCCATCAGCGCCGGTGCGGCAGGAGACCTCGGCGGCCATGGTGTAGAGCATGCCCGGGCGCTGGATCGAAAGATCGAACAGGTGCGGGCGGGACTGGTTGCCGATGCGCAGCAGGTCCGCGAAGCCATGGTTGACCAGCAGCAGGGTGGGCGCGCCGGTGCGCTCCAGCAGCGCGTTGGTGGCGACGGTGGTGCCCATTTTAACCTCCGCCACCATGCCGGGCGCGATGGGCGCGCTGGGCGGCAGGCCGAGGCAGGCGGCGATGCCGGCCAGGGCGGCGTCCTGATATTGCCCCGGATTCTCGGAGAGGAGTTTTTTGGTGATGACCTGGCCGGAGGGGGCGCGCGCCACGATGTCGGTGAAGGTGCCGCCGCGATCAATCCAGAAATGCCAGCCTGTCATGCTTCCCGCCCAGAACAATACGCCGGTTGATGTATGATTGTTGGGTTGGGTTCAAGGGCGCGGGTATGGTAGGTGGGGTGCATGGCGTTCTGGGGTAAGATTATCGGGGGTATGGCCGGTTTCGCCATGGGCGGGCCGGTGGGCGCGCTGTTTGGCGCGGCGATGGGCCATGCCGCCGATGAGGGGAATTTGCACGGATTCAGCTTCACCGGCCGGTCGCTGCCCTTTGAGAGCGCGCGCATGGCCGCGATGCTGGGGCGGCGGGATCAGATTTTCGCGATCGGGGTGACGGTGCTGGCGGCCAAGCTCGCCAAATGCGACGGGCCGGTGGGCCGGGTGGAGATTGATGCGTTCCGGCGCAGTTTTGCCATCCCCGAGGGCAGCGTGGCCGAGGTGGGCCGCCTGTTTGACAGCGCGCGCGAGACCGCCAGCGGGTTTGAGAGCTATGCGGCGCAGCTGGGGCAGGCGTTTTCGGACAATCGCGGCATATTGGAGCAGGTGCTGGCCGGGCTTTACCAGATCGCGCGGGCGGATGGGCCGGTGAACGCGGCGGAGGCGGATTTTCTCGCCCGCGTGGCGCACGGGTTTGGGCTGGATATGGACGCCGCACAGCGCGCCGCGCGCGGCGGCGTGGCGGCCCCACCGCCAACCGAGGATTGCTACGCCGTGCTGGGGCTGAAGCCGCAGGCGAGCAAGGAGGAGATTCGCGCGCGGTGGAAAAACCTGATGCGCGAGAACCACCCTGACACGCTGGCCGCCAAGGGCGTGCCGGCGGATATGGTGAAGAAAGCCTCCGACCGGGTGGCGCGGATCAACGCGGCGTATGACGCCATCAAGCGCGAGCGCGGGCTTTGATTTCAGCGCCTTCGCCGAATTTTGACGAGCGGCCGGGCGGCGTTGCGTTTCTGGTGCTGCATTATACAGGGATGCGGACCGCCGAGGCGGCCATCGCCCGGCTGCGCGACCCGGCGGCGAAGGTTTCGGCGCATTATGTGGTGGATGAGGATGGGACGGTCTACGCGCTGGTGCCCGAGGAGAAGCGTGCATGGCATGCGGGGGTGAGCTTCTGGCGCGGGGTGAGCATGCTGAATGATGCTTCAATCGGGATCGAGATCGTCAATCCGGGGCATGAGTTCGGCTATCGCGCGTTTCCTGAGCGCCAGATGGCGGCGGTGACGGCGTTGTGCCTGGAAGTGCTGGGCCGCTGGCCGGGGATTACGCCGCGCAACGTGGTGGGACATTCCGATATCGCGCCAAACCGCAAGCAGGACCCGGGCGAATTGTTCGGCTGGCCGCGCCTGGCGGCGGCGGGGGTTGGGCTGTGGAGCGATGCGGACGCGCCGCCGGGAGAGCTGCGCGCTGATCTCGCGGCGATCGGCTATGATACGCGCCTGGCCGCGCGGGATGTGATTCTGGCCTTCCAGCGGCATTTTTTGCCGGCATGGCTGAGCGGCGAGGCGGATGAGCCAACCCGGCGGCGCGCGGCGGCGGTGCGGGCGCTGGTTGACGGGCAAGCATGAAAAAGTGCTAAGGAGCGGGCATCCAGACGGTTGGGCGGCCGCTGGCGGGGCAACCCGCTGGAGGAAAGTCCGGGCTCCACGGAAATACGGTGCCGGCTAACAGCCGGCGGGGGCGACCCCAGGGACAGTGCCACAGAAAACAAACCGCCACGGCTTGCCGGGGCAAGGGTGAAACGGTGCGGTAAGAGCGCACCGCGGCCCTGGTGACAGGGCTGGCAGGGCAAACCCCACCGGGAGCAAGACCGAATAGGGGCGGCCGGCGCTGTGCCTGATGGCATGAGCGCGGGGGTGTTTTCGACCCGCCGCCCGGGTTGGTCGCGTTGAGGCGGGCCGCAAGGTCCGTCCCAGAGGAATGGCCGTCCAGCATCGTTAAAGATGTGGACAGAACCCGGCTTACAGACCGTCTGGATATTTTCCCCCGCGCCGTGTTTGGGCTTGCGAGAACGTGAACAAAGCGGAAACACGGGCTTTGGAAATCCGCAGGCGGGCGCGGGTGGAATCGGGTTGAATCGAGGCCGTATCGGCTGGATTGTCTTTGACGTGGGGGCGTGGAACATGGTAGTGGGGGAAAATCCCATGTGATCCCATGCGGGATATAGGAAGGCCCAACGAGAACCCCCTGATGTCCCTGTTTTTTGGCAAGCACGAGAATCGATTGGACGCGAAGGGGCGGGTTTCCATTCCGGCGTCTTTCCGCGCGATTCTGAAAAGCGAGCCGGGGGCGATTCCGCTGGTTTTGTGCCCCTCGCATATCAAGGGCTGCATCGAGGCCTGGGCGCCTTCGGCCTATGCGGAGATGGCGCGCGCGGAGCTTGGCAAGTATGACCGGCTGGATGCGGCTTATGATGAGACCGTCTCGCGCCTGTTCACCGATGCGTGGCAGCTGGAGACCGACAAGGAGGGGCGGATTGTGCTGCCGCCCGGCGCGCTGGCGCTGACCGGGATTAAAGACGCGGTGGCGTTTTTTGGCCGGGGCGATAATTTTCACATCTGGGAGCCCGCGGCGGGGGCGGCGCATCTGGCCGCGGCGCGCGCGGCTGTGCCAGGAGGGCGGGCATGAGCGGATTTTCTCATGTGCCGGTGCTGTGCCAGGAGGCGGTGGCGATGCTGCGCCCGCGCGCGGGCGGTGTGTATCTGGATGGCACGTTTGGCGGCGGCGGTTATGCGCGCGCGATTCTGGAGGCCGCCGATTGCCGGCTCTTCGCGATCGACCGCGACCCGGCGGCGGTGGCGCGGGCGCTGGAAGTGGTGCGCGCGTATCCTGGCAGGTTTGAGATTTGCCAAGGCAGGATCAGCGAAATTCTGCACCTGTTGGGAGGGCTCGGGGTTGAGTCGCTGGATGGGGCGGTGTTCGATCTGGGCGTCTCATCATACCAGATCGACGATGCGGCGCGGGGGTTTTCTTTTCGCCAGGACGGGCCTTTGAACATGCAGATGGGCAGCGCGGAGATGACGGCGGCGACGCTGGTTAACACGCTACCCGAATCCGAACTCGCTGATATACTTTACCAGTTCGGGGATGAGAAGGCGTCGCGGCGGATTGCCAAAGCGTTGGTTGAGCGGCGCAAAGCCGAGATATTTGCAACGACGGCGGATCTGGCCGGCGTGATACGGAGTGTTGTGCGGCCAGATAAATCGGGCATCGACCCCGCGACGAGGAGTTTTCAGGCGTTGCGCATTGCCGTGAACGACGAGCTTGGCGATATCATGGCGGCGCTGGAGCAGGCGGCGGCGTTGCTGGCGCCGGGAGGGCGGCTGGTGGTGGTGAGCTTTCATTCGCTGGAGGACCGCATCGTGAAGCGGTTTTTCGCGCAGGAGAGCGGGCGCGCGCCGGGTGCCTCGCGGCATGATCCGGCGGCGCTGCAGGGCGGGGCGAAGCCGCGCTTCAAACTGCTCACCAGCAGCGCCGTGGCGCCGGGGGCGGCGGAGGTGCGGGCCAACCCGCGCGCGCGCAGCGCCAAGCTGCGCGCGATGGAAAGGCTGGCGGCATGATCAGGCCGCTCACCTTGCTCAGCGCCATCCTGTTCATCGTTTCGGGGGCGTATCTGTTTTGGGTGAAGCATCATGCGCAGATGCTGGATGACCAGATCGCCGAGGTGACGCAGGCGACCAGGCTGGATGAGCAGCGTATCCGCGTGCTGCACGCGCAGTGGGCGCTGGAGGCCGACCCCTCGCGCCTGGCGCAGCTTTCGGCGCAGTTCACCACCTTGCAGCCGATGAAGCCGAGCCAGATGGTGACGCTCTCGGCCCTGGGCGGCATGCTGCCCGCGCCGGGCAGCGCGGTGCCGGGGCCGAACCCGCAGCAGGCGGTGCCGGTGTTGCCGCCGCCGCCGCCCATGCCGGCGCCGGTGGTGCAGGCGGCGGTGCAACCGGCGGCGCAGCCCGCGGTGCAGCCGGTGGAGGCGCCGGTGGTGCAGGCGGCGGCGCGGCAGGTGGTGCAGCCGGTGGTGCAACCGGTGGTGCGCCAGCCGGCGCGGCCGGTGGTGCGGGTGGCGCGCGCGCGGCCCTCGCCCAGGATGAGCCGGGCCGTGATGCATCTGGCCAGCGCGCCGGCGCGCCCGCGCAGCCTGCTCGGGCAGGCTTATGCGCCGCGCGCGCGGCACGCCCCGCCCGTGGTGCGGGACTATGCGATGAACCGCCCGGCCTACAGCGCGCAGCCGCTGGCCGCGCCCCGGCCACCGATGGGGGCGCAGGTGATGTCGGTTCGCGCCGTGGCGCAGGCGGCGCCGATGATCGCGCCGCAGGATGATGGCGGCTCGCTGCTGGGGATGGCGCAGAGCGGGAGCGGCAATTGACACTGACTCTGCGGCCTGAGCCGCCCCCGCCGTCGCGCCGCAAGGGCGCGCCGGAGCGGGATGCGGTGCCGAT
>JAKBAQ010000046.1 GCA_021808985.1 Pseudomonadota bacterium | reverse complement strand
CTTCGGCAACGGCTTCCGCGTGGAGCTGAGCGGCAATTACTACCGCAACACCGCCCACAAAATCGGCGGCGGCGCCCCCGTCACCGGCGGCCTCAACACCTACGGCCCGATGGTCAACGCCTTGTATGACATGAATGTCGGCCTGCCGATCTTCCCCTATGTCGGCGCTGGCGTCGGCTATCAGTGGCAGAACCTCAACTCCTCGCTCAAGGGCAACACCGCCTTTGGGGCCGGTGGCGACAAGGGCAGCTTCGCCTATAACGTCATCGCCGGCGCGGCCTACCCGCTGCCGATGGTCCCCGGCCTCTCCGTCACCGCTGAGTACAAGTTCACCCAGCTGGTTGAGAGCCGCAACTACAATTTCAACGGCGCCCCGTTCAAGCTTGGCCAGGAATCCAGCCACACCTTCCTGGTTGGCCTGCGCTACCAGCTGTTCAACCCCGCACCCGCGCCCGCACCGGCCGTCGCCCCGGCGGCTGCCCCGGTCGCCGCCGCGCCAGCCCCGGCTCCGGCCCGCACCTATCTGGTGTTCTTTGACTGGGATAAAGCCAGCCTGACCCCGCGCGCCACCCAGATCATCGCGCAGGCGGCGTCTGACAGCAAAACCCAGTCCACCACCACCATTGACGTGAACGGCTACACCGACACCTCCGGCACCCCGGTCTACAACCAGGGCCTCTCGGTGCGCCGCGCCAAGGCCGTCGCCGCCCAGCTGGTCGCCGATGGCGTTCCCGCCTCCGAGATCACCGCCAAGGGCTTCGGCGACACCAACCTGCTCGTCCCCACCGGCCCCGGCGTGCGCGAGCCGCAGAACCGCCGCGTGGAAATCATCCTCAACTAACCGAGGCATAGCCCAAACAAAAACCCCGGCGGGCAACCGCCGGGGTTTTTGAATCCGCTGCCGCCCCGCTTCAGGGCGCGCTGGTGGAGGCCACCGTGGTCGGCGCCTGCGGCGTCATGGTGGAGGCGAAGCTATCCAGCTCCCGCGTATTGCGCAGCGCCAGCACGGCGGTAAACTCGGCGCTGGTGTTCAGGCAAAAATCAGCCCCCTGCGCCTGCGCGCTGACTGACTGGTTATTCGCCATCAGCGTCACGAAATCATCTTCCCGGCTTTGCCCCGCCCACCCGTTCATGCGGCGGAAATAGCTGTCCATCACATGCTGCTCAGCCAGAATATGCGGCTGAAAGGTGGTCATGAACACATCATATTGCCGCCTCTGGTCACAGGTGAGCGCCCCCACCATCAAGGCGGACTTCAACCCGATGACATTGAAAGCCTGCTGATACGCCGCCCGCTGCGTCTGGCTCATCCGCACGCGCGCGCTGCCCTGCGGCATCGCCACCATGGTCGGGTAAATATGCCCCACTGGCGGCGGCGGCGGCGCCTCCACCGCGGCCACCGGCCCCGGTTTTGAGCAGCCCGCCAGCGTCAGCATCGCCAGGCCGACCACCATACCCGTTGTGCCCGCAACCGAGGCTGTCCGCATTGAATACAATGTCCAATCCTTCAAATTCGCGTGAAAATAATGTTCCACACATTAATACAGAGAAACCTTGGTGCCGCCAAGGCGGGAATCATACCCGATACGCCCGTCAATATCCTCATATTAAAACATTTTTAATGTCCGTGATGAATTTGTAATACGCCCCTAAAGCCCCACCACCCGCAGCGCGTTGGTCGTTCCCGGCTGCCCGAACGGCACCCCCGCCACCACCACAATCTCCTCGCCCTTTTTCGCGAATCCCTCCAGCCGGGTAATCTTCACCGCCTGCGCCACCGCCTCGCTCATGGAGTGCACCTGCACGGCCATGGCCGCGTGCACCCCCCACACCAATGCCAGCCGCCGCGCCACATGGGTCGTGGTGGTCAGCCCCAGCACCGGGCAGTCCGGCTTCTCGCGCGCCACCCGCAGCGCGGTGGAGCCGGATTCCGTCAGCGCCACAATCGCCTGCGCGCCGATGGTGTGCGCCACCTGCACCGCCGCCGCCGCAATCGCATCGGCGGATGATCTCTCCGGCGCCGGCCGCTTCGCGTCGATCCCGCGCCGCCAGTCCGCATCGCGTTCCACCCGCGCGATAATCCGGTCCATCATGTTCACCGCCTCGCGCGGATACTGCCCCGCGGCCGACTCGGCGGAGAGCATCACCGCATCCGCCCCGTCATACACGGCGCTCGCCACGTCCGAGGCCTCCGCGCGCGTCGGCGCCGGGGCCGAGATCATGCTCTCCAGCATCTGCGTCGCCACCACCACCGGCATCCCCCGCTGCTGCGCCGCGCGGATAATCCGCTTCTGCGCGATCGGCACATCCTCGGGCGGCAGCTCCACCCCCAAATCGCCGCGCGCCACCATCACCGCATCCGCCAGCCGCAGAATTTCCTCCAGGTTTTCCAGCGCCTGCGGCTTTTCCAGCTTGGCCATCACCATCGCCCGCCCGCCCGCCAGCATTTTCGCCTGCGCCACATCCTCCGGCCGCTGCACGAAGGAGAGGCCGATATAATCGATCCCCAGCGGCAGCACGAAGTTCAAATCCGCGATATCCTTGGCCGTCAGCGCCGGAATCGGCAGCACCACATCGGGAATGTTCACCCCCTTGCGGTCGGAGAGCACGCCCCCGTTCAGCACCTCGGTCAGCAGATGGTCCTCGCGCTTGCGCAGCACCCGCAGCCGCAGCTTGCCGTCATCCAGCAGCAGCATCGAGCCGATCTCCGCCGCCCCGAGAATTTCCGGATGCGGCAGGCACACCCGCCGCGTATCCCCCGGCGCCGCGTTCAAATCGAGCGTGAATTGCTGCCCCGCCTGCAGGCTCACCCGGCCGGACTGAAACTGCCCCACCCGCAGCTTCGGCCCCTGCACATCTGCCAGAATCCCGATGGGCCGGCCAAACTTCTTCTCCAGCGCCCGGATCATCCCGATCCGCGCCGCATGGTCGGCATGGCTCCCGTGGGAAAAATTCAGCCGGAACACATCCGCCCCGGCGGCGAACAGCTGCGCCAGCATTTCCGGGCTGGCGCTCGCCGGCCCCAATGTCGCGATGATCTTGGTCCGGCGGTGGCGGCGCAGGCGTTCGGTCATATGTACCTCATAGAATCATTACAGCGCGAATATCGTTGACATTTGTCAAAGTCGGCCCGGTGATGAGCAAATCCCCGAGCGGCCTGAAAAAACCGTAACTGTCGTGCGCCGCCAGCAGCGCCGCCGCATCCAGCCCCAGCCCGCGCGCGCGGGCCAGCGTATCGGGGCCGATCATCGCCCCCGCCGCCTCCTCGGTGCCGTCAATCCCATCGGAATCCCCGGCCAGCGCGAAAATATGCGCCGCCCCGTCCAGGGCAATCGCCATGCTCAGCAGAAACTCCATGTTGCGCCCGCCGCGCCCGGTCTTGCCCGCCCCCAGCGTCACGCTCGTCTCCCCGCCCGAGAGCAGCAGCACCGGCCCGCGCGCCGCCAGGGCCCGCGCCGCCATCTCGCGCCCAAGCACCGCCGCCTCGCCCTCCAGCGCGTCGCCCAATATCTCCGCCTTCATGCCGCAGGCCGCCGCCGCCGCCCGCAAGGCCATCATCGGCGTCGCGACCAGCCGGAAATCCGCCCCCTCCACCCATGTCGGCCCCGAGCCGATAACAGCCGGATCATCCCCCGGCACATCCGAGATCGCCAGCGTCACAAGCCTGGCCGGCGCGCAGGCGGCGGCCAGCTTGCCGCCCTTCACCGCCGAGAGCTGCCGGCGGATCCGGTTCATCGTCCCAATCGGCGCGCCGGAGGCCAGCAGCGCCTTGTTCACCAGAATCTTGTCCTCCAGCCGCAGCCCCGGCGCCGGCAGCGCCATCAGCGCCGAAGCCCCGCCCGAAATCAGCGCAATCACCTGGTCGCGCGGCCCCAGCCCCCGCACCGCGGCCATTATCTCGCGCGCCGCCGCCTCGCTCGCCGCGTCAGGCACCGGGTGCGCCGCCTGCAAAACCCTTATCTTGCGTGTCGGCGCCGCATGGCCGTAGCGGGTCACCACCACGCCCTCCACCGCCACGCTCTCCGGCCAGGCATTCTCCAGCGCCGCCGCCATCGCCGCCGCGGCCTTCCCCGCGCCGATCACCACATTGCGCCCCCCGCCCGGCGGCGGCAGATTCGCCGGCACGCACACCGCCGGATTCGCGGCGGCCACCGCCGCCTGGAATATCGCGCGCAGACGATTGGCGGTATCATGCTCCACGACGCCACTATGCCAGGAGCCTCAGCATGAGCCAACCGCCCATCCCCCCCGCCGAGACCGAAAAACTCGAAGCCGCCGCCTTCCGCGCCCTGCTCGCCCACCTGCGCGCCAACCCGCAGGTGCAGAACATAGATCTGATGAACCTCGCCGGCTTCTGCCGCAACTGCCTCTCGCGCTGGTACCGCGAGGCCGCGCAGGCCCAGGGCATCACCCTCTCCGACCCCGCCGCCCGCGAAATTATTTACGGCATGCCCTACAAGGAATGGCAGGCGCTGCACCAGAAACCCGCCAGCCCGCAAGCCGAGGCCGCCTTCGCCGCCCGGCAGAGCGGCGCGCAGGGGCATTGACGCTGGGTGTCCTAACCCTCTATCCCCGCCCTCCCGATTGAGAAGGACAGACCATGGCGCTTGATGCAACGGAAGACAAACCGACCAATGTCGCGGGTGAGCGCCTGCGCAGCATCGTTGAGCGGATCGAGCGGCTCGAGGAAGAGCGCAAGGCGCTCGGCTCTGACATCAAGGACATTTATTCCGAGGCGAAATCCGCCGGGTTCGATGTGAAGGTGCTGCGCCAGCTCATCCGCATCCGCAAGCAGGAGCCCGCCGAGATCGAGGAGCAGGAAACCCTGCTCGATGTCTACCGCCGCGCCATCGGCATGTGAGCATCGGCGGGAATCCTCAGCCCGTCGGTGCGCATGTAGTTGGCCTTGGCCATTTGCGGGTCGCTCTGCGCGCAGCGCGCCGCCAGCTGAATAATGCCAAGGCTGAACACGCTGATCACCGCCGTCCCCCCGAGGTTTGAGAGCGTGCCGGTGCCCTGCGCCGGCCCGAGAAAGGTAATCAGCCACAACCCGCCGAAATAAGGCCCCATCCACCAGGCGCCGCGCCATTCCAGATGGCGCAGCGTCCCCCGCGTGGCGAGCTGCTGGCCGCAATAGACCAGGAATATCAGCAGCAGGCCGCCCAGCAGATGGTTGGTCACATTCGCCCCCGCCCAGAACACCACCAGATTCGCGACGATGAAGGCCATCGGCGCGAAAATCCTGGCCATCCCCAGGCGGAAGGGGCGCCGGTACTGCCCCTCCGGCAGCGTCTGGCGGAAGCTGAGCAGCACCAGCGGGCCAATCCCGTAGGCGATGACGCCGATGGACGAGATATAGCTCGCGAGCAGCCGCCAGGAGGGCAGGGGCAGCAAAAACAGCAGCCCGGCGCAAAAATTCAGCAGCAGGCTGGTCACCGGCACGCCATTGCCCGAAACCTGGGTGAAGAGCCGCGGCATGAATCCCGCTTCCGCGGTGGCGTATATCACCCGCGCCGCCGTGGTATTGTAAATAATCCCCGTGCCCCCGGGTGAAATCGCGGCATCCGCATACAGGGTGACGGCGAGCCATGTCAGCCCCAGCCCGCTCGCCAGCCCGGCGAACGGGCCAGAGATCCCGGCGAAATTCAGCTTCGCCCAGCCCCCGGCCAGGTCGGCCGGCGTCAGCGCGCCGATAAAGGCGGCCTCCAGCCCGCAATAGAGCAGAATGCACAGCAGCACCGAGCCGACGATGGCGAAGGGCAGGCTGCGGCCCGGGTTGGAGGTTTCCCCCGCCAGCTCTATCGCCTGCCGGAACCCCAGATAGGCGAACACAACCCCCGACTCCGAAACCGCCGCCAGCACGCCGTTCATGCCGGTGGGGGCAAAGCCGAACTGGGTGAAATTGCGCGCCCGCATGTGCACGAGCAGCAAGGCCGCCACGGTCCCCGCCGGCACCAGCAGCTTCCACCAGGTAATCGCGTTGTTGATTTTCAGCACGAGCCTGATCGCCAGCATGTTGAGCCCGAGGAACAGCGCCATCAGCGCCACCGCCGCCGCCACCCCCGTCATGGTGAGCATGCCGCTCGCCGGATTCACGAGGCCGGGGATGAAATTATTGGAGTAGTTGATCACTGAAACCGCCTCGACCGGCGGCACCGAAATATAGGCGAGGAAATTCACCCAGCTCATCACCTGCGCCGCCAGCCTGCCGAAGCACAGATAGGGAAACACGATCACCGCCCCCGGCTGCGGGAACATGGTGGAAAGCTCGGCGAACACGAACGCCAGCAGCAGCACCGCCACGCCGCCTATCACCCAGGCGAGCAGCGATGCCGGCCCCGCCAGCTTCGCCGCGTTCATCGCCCCAAAAAGCCAGCCGGAGCCAATCATCCCCCCCAGGCTCGCGAACAACAGCCCAATACGTCCGGCGTCACGTTTCAGGGCGGGTGCGGGCATGGTGCCTCCTGGCCGGCATGGTGGTCTTCGCCAAGCTGTAATCATGTTTTCCCCACCCGTCACGCAATTATCGCGAGCGCCCGCGCGCGCATCCCCTCATCCATCTTTGCCGCCGGCCCATTAGCGCCTACATCTGCGGGCAACATCAGGAGCGGATATATGCACCCACCTCAGATCGCCCGGCACCCCGAAGGTTTCTCCGCGGGCGGCGGCACGCTGCCGGTCTGGAACCTAGGCGATCTCTATGCCGGCCTGGACGATCCGCGCATCGCCGCCGATCTGCAAGCCGCGCAAGAGTCCGCCGCCGCCTTCGAGTCCCGCTACAAAACCCGCCTCGCCGGCCTCTCCGGCGCGGAGCTGGCCGCCGCCGTGCATGAGTATGAGCGCATCTCCGAATCCCTCGGCCGCGCCGCCTCCTTCGCCCAGCTGCTCTTCTCGGCCGACTCCAACAACCCCGCGCACGGCAAATTCTACCAAACCCTCTCCGAGCGCGTGACCCTCATCAACACCTCCCTGCTGTTCTTCACCCTGGAGCTCAACCTCCTCGCCGAGCCGGACCTCGCCGCCAAGCTGCAACACCCCGCCCTGGCGCGCTACGCCCCCTGGCTGCGCGATCTGCGCGTCTTCCTGCCGCACCAGCTCTCCGGCGATCTGGAAAAGCTGCTGATGGAAAAAGACGTCACCGGCCACGCCGCCTGGAGCCGCCTCTTCGATGAAACCACCGCCGCCATGCGCATCAGCGTCAAGGGCGAGGAGCTTACCCTCTCAGCCGCGCTCAACAAACTCTCCGACCCTGAGCGCGCCACCCGCGAGGCCGCCGGCAAGGCGGTGGGCGAGGCCATGGGTCGCAACGAGAAACTCTTCGCCCTCATCACCAACACCCTGGCCAAGGACAAGGAGATCGACGACACCTGGCGCCACTACCCAACCCCCGCCTCCTACCGCAACCGCGCCAACATGGTCGAGGACGAGGTGGTCGAAGCCCTGAGCAGCGCCGTCAAATCCTCCTACGCCCGCCTCGCGCACCGCTATTACGCCATGAAGGCCAAATGGCTCGGCCTGGAAAAGCTCGAATACTGGGACCGCAACGCCCCGCTCCCCGGCGATGATGACCGCGCCATCCCCTGGCCCGAGGCAAAGGAGATGGTGCTTGCCGCCTACGCCCGCTTCAACCCAGCCCTGGCCGCGCAGATCGAGCCGTTTTTCGAGCAGAACTGGATCGACGCCGCCCCCCGTCCCGGCAAATCCGGCGGCGCCTTCGCCCACCCCACAATCCCCAGCGCGCACCCTTATGTGCTGATGAACTATCACGGCCGCACCCATGATGTGATGACCCTGGCGCACGAGCTCGGCCACGGCGCGCACCAGCGCCTGGCGGCCGGGCAGGGCTATCTGATGTCCGGCACGCCCCTCACTTTGGCCGAAACCGCCAGCGTCTTCGGCGAGATGCTCACCTTCCGCTCCCTGCTCGAATCCGAGCCCGACCCCCAGCGCCGCCGCCTCATGCTGGCCGGCAAGGTGGAGGACATGCTCAACACCGTCATCCGCCAGATCGCCTTCTACCAGTTTGAAACCAAGGTCCATGCCGAGCGCCGCACCGGCGAGCTGCTCCCCGCCCGCATCGGCGAAATCTGGCTGGAAGTACAGACCGAGAGCCTCGGCCCGGCCTTCACCTTCGCCGAGGAATACCGCCTCTTCTGGGCCTATGTCCCGCACTTCATCCACTCGCCGTTTTATGTCTACGCCTACGCTTTCGGCGATTGCCTGGTGAACGCGCTCTACGCCCTCTACCAGGAGAGCGCCGATAAAGCCGCTTTCGCCGAGAAATACACAACAATGCTCCAGGCCGGCGGCACCCTGCGCCATAAGGAACTGCTGGCCCCCTTCGGGCTTGACGCGGGTGACCCCGCCTTCTGGCAAAAGGGCCTGGACGTGATCGCCGGCTTCATCGACGAGCTGGAATCCTAAATGGCCGAGCGTGAAGGCAACATATTGGGTGACATCAGCCGCTTCGCCCGCACCTCCGGCGCCGTCGGCGGCATCGCCGCGCGCATCGCGGGCGAGCGTGTGCTCGGCATCAAAACCGACCAGGCCCGCCACGCCCAGGATCTGAAAGCCGTGCTCGGCGGCCTCAAGGGGCCGATGATGAAGGTCGCCCAGTTCCTCTCCACCGTGCCCGACGCCCTGCCCCCCGAATACGCCGCTCAGCTGGCCGAGCTTCAGGCCAACGCCCCGCCCATGGGCTGGTCCTTCGTGCGCCGGCGCATGCAGAGCGAGCTGGGGCCGGACTGGGAGAAAAAATTCACAACCTTCGGCCACGAGGCCGCCGCCGCCGCCAGCCTCGGCCAGGTCCACAAGGCCACCCTGCCGGATGGCACCCAGGTCGCCTGCAAGCTGCAATACCCTGACATGCCCAACATCGTCGAAGCCGACCTGCGCCAGGTGAAAATGGCCATGGCGCTCTACCGGCGCATGGACAACGCCATCATCCAGGACGACATCTATGTCGAACTCTGCGAGCGCCTGCGCGAGGAGCTGGACTACAAGCGCGAGGCCGCGCAGATGCGCCTCTACAGCGCCATGCTGGCCGGCGTCCCCGGCGTCAACGTCCCCGCGCCGGTGGCGCAATACACCACCTCGCGCCTGCTCACCATGAACTGGCTGAACGGCACCGGCCTGCAAACCTGGCTGGAGGGCAATCCCAGCCTGGAGCGGCGCAACGCCCTCGCCACCGCCCTTTTCCGCGCCTGGTACATCCCTTTCTACCGCTACGGCGTCATCCATGGCGACCCGCATTTCGGCAACTACCAGGTCTCCGAGTCCGGCGGCCTCAACCTGCTGGATTACGGCTCCATCCGCGTCTTCCCCGCCAAATTCGTCGGCGGCGTGCTAGACCTCTACGCCGCCGTGCGCGACTCTGACACCGAGCGCGCCCGCCACGCCTATGACATCTGGGGCTTTCGCGACATCACCGACGAGCAGATCACCATCCTCAATGACTGGGCGCAGTTCCTCTACGGCCCCCTCATCGAAGACCGCGTCCGCCTGATCCAGGATGACGGCGACACCCAGTTCGGCCGCTCGGTCGCGCAAAAAGTCCATGCCGGCCTGCAACGCACCGGCGGCGTGCGCCCCCCGCGTGAATTCGTCCTCATGGACCGTTCCGCCATCGGTCTCGGCTCCGTCTTCATGCGCCTGCGCGCCGAGCTGAACTGGAGCCGCCTCTTCCATGAAACGGTCGACGATTTCGACCCCGCCCGCCTCACCGCCCGCCAGCAGGAGGCCCTGCGCATTGCGGGCGTGCCGGAGGCCAAGTAATAGCAGCGCGCGTGCAACAATCTCACCCCGGGGGCGTCGATGGCAATTTTCAAACGCGGCCTGCGCGCGGGCTTCATCGCCCGCGCCTACCGCAAGGTCCTGCATTCCTTCTACGCCAACGATCTGTGGATCGACCTGCGCCTGCACGCCAAGCGCGAGGCGGTGGACTACATCGTCGCCAACATGAGCGAGGCGATGGTCCTGCCCGACCGGCTGGATCTGCTTAAATTCGCCCTCTCCCGCGCCCCGGCCGAAGGCCTGGTGCTGGAATTCGGCGTCGAGAAGGGCGCCTCGCTGCGCCACCTCGCCAGCCTGCGCCCCGGCAACGTCCACGGGTTTGACAGTTTCGAGGGCCTGCCCGGCGACTGGAGCGGCACCAAGGAGGCCGCCGGCGCCTTCACCCTGCGCGGCAAGCTGCCGCAAGTCCCCGCCAACGCGATTCTGCATGTCGGCTGGTTTGACCAAACCCTCCCGCCCTTCCTGGCGCAAAATCCCGGCCAATGCGCCCTCATCCATGTCGATTGCGACATCTACATCAGCACCACCGTCATTTTCGAGCAGCTGCGCCCGCGCATCGGTAGCGGCACGGTCATCGTGTTCGATGAATATTTCAATTACCCCGGCTGGCGCGCGCACGAATATAAGGCCTTCCAGGAATTCATCGCCGCCACCGGGCTGGGCTACCGCTATCTCGGCTTTTCGGCTGAAAAAGGCCATGTCGCGGTGGTCATTCTCTAAAAAAACCGTCCCGGCCACCCTCGCACTTTCAGCAGGGTGGCCCGCGCCGCGCCCCCGCCGGCGCCGCCCGCTCTTGAATAATTACGCGGCCTCCATCATGGTGCACTGCAATCGATAGCGTTTTTTAGGGAATGGTTCATGCGTCTAGCAGTTTTGAAGGAACGCCGCGCCGGAGAAGCCCGCGTGGCGGCCACGCCAGATACGGTCAAGAAACTGATCGGCCTTGGCCTCAGCGTCGCCGTTGAGGCGGGCGCCGGGCTGAGTGCGGCGATCTCCGATGATGAATTCGCCGCCGCCGGCGCTGAAATCACCGCCGATGCCGCATCGGCCCTGCAAGGCGCCGCCATCCTCTTCGCCGTGCAGGCGCCCGAGGCTGAGATCCGCGCCCTCATCGCCCCCGGCACCCTGCTGGTCTGCACCATGAACACCTTCGGCAACCCTGATCTGGTGCCCGCCCTGGCCGCCGCGAAGATTGACGGCGTGGCGATGGAGATGATGCCCCGCATCACCCGCGCCCAGAGCATGGACGTGCTTTCAAGCCAGGCCAACCTCTCCGGCTACCGCGCCCTCATCGAGGCCGCCAACGCCTTCGCGCGCGGCTTCCCGATGATGATGACCGCCGCCGGCACCGTCCCGCCCGCCCGCGTGCTCGTCATCGGCGCCGGTGTGGCCGGGCTGCAGGCCATCGCCACCGCGCGCCGCCTCGGCGGCATCGTCTCCGGCACCGATGTCCGCCCCGCCGCCAAGGAGGAAATCAAGTCCCTCGGCGCCACCTATATCGGCATTGACGACGAGGAATCCGCCAAGCAGACCGGCCCCTACGCCGGCCAGATGTCCGAGGAGTTCCGCCGGAAGCAGGCCGAGCTGATGGCCGCCACCGTCGCGAAGAACGACATCATCGTCTGCACAGCCCTGGTCCAGGGCCGCAAGGCGCCGGTCATCGTCACGTCCGAGATGGTCGCCTCCATGCGCGCCGGCAGCATCATCATAGACCTCGCGGCCGACTCCGGCGGCAACTGCGCCGCCACCGTGCCGGGTGAGACCATCACCACCGCCAACGGCGTCACCATCATCGGCCACCGCAACTGGCCCTCGCGCATCGCCGTCGCCGCCAGCCAGCTCTACGCGCGCAACCTGCTCACCTTCATCACCACCTTCTGGGACAAGGACGCCAAAGCGCCCAAGCTCACCGAGTCTGATGACATCATCAAGGGTGTGCTGCTCACCAAGGGCGGTCAGGTCATTCATCCCAACTTCATTTCCGCAGCCGCTTAAGGGGAGCGCCAGATCATGACACCAGCCGATTTAGCCGCCCAGGCGGCAGACCTCGCGCACCAGGCCGCCGTGCTCGCGCAAAACGCCGCCGGGGTCGCCGCCGTCGCCGCGCAGAACGCGCCGCCCGCCGCCCCCTTCGTCTATCTGTTCAGCATTTTCGTGCTGGCCATCTTCGTGGGCTATTATGTGGTGTGGAACGTCACCCCGGCCCTGCATTCGCCGCTCATGGCCGTCACCAACGCCATCTCCTCGGTCATCATCGTCGGCGCCATGCTGGCCACCGGGCTGCACGGCAGCAGCGTCGCGCATGTCTTCGGCTTCCTCGCGGTGGTCCTGGTCAGCGTCAATATTTTCGGCGGCTTTGTGGTGACCAACCGCATGCTCTCGATGTTCCGTAAGAAATAAGGCGCCGCCCGATGAACCAGTCCCTTACCTCCTTCGCCTATCTGGTCGCCGCGGTCCTGTTTATCCTGGCGCTGCGCGGCCTCTCGCACCCCACCACCTCGCGCCGGGGCAACCAGCTCGGCATCATCGGCATGGCCATCGCCATTTTGGCGACCCTGCTGCACAGCGGCATGTCGCTGGGCGGCGTGGCGCTCATCGTGCTGGGTGTCGCCATTGGCGGCGCCATCGGCACCATGGCGGCCCTGCGCATTAAAATGACAGCTCTGCCCCAGCTCGTCGCCGCCTTCCACTCGCTGGTCGGCCTGGCCGCCGTGTTCGTCGCCGCCTCGGCGCTCAACGCGCCGCAGAGCTTCGGCATCGGCACCATCGGCCACATCCATCTGGAGAGCCTGGTGGAAATGTCGCTCGGCCTAGCCATCGGCGCCGTCACCTTCACCGGCTCGCTCATCGCCTTCGCCAAGCTGCAGGCGCTCATGTCCGGCACGCCCATCACCTTCCCCGGCCAGCACAAGCTCAATCTGGGTCTCGGCATTCTGCTCTTCGTGCTCATCCTGCTGTTCATCGTCTCCGGCGGCAGCAAGGTGCTCTTCGCGGCGGTCGCCATCCTGGCGCTGGCCATGGGCTTCCTGCTCATCATCCCCATCGGCGGGGCTGACATGCCCGTCGTGGTCTCGATGCTGAACTCCTATTCCGGCTGGGCCGCCGCCGGCATCGGCTTCACCATCGGCAACATGGCGCTCATCGTCACCGGCGCGCTGGTCGGCTCCTCGGGCGCCATCCTGTCCTACATCATGTGCAAGGGCATGAACCGCAGCATCTTCAACGTGCTGCTGGGCGGCTTTGGCAATGCCGGCGGCGAGGCCGTGGCCGGCACCACCTCGGGCGACAAATCGGTGAAAATCGGTTCCGCCGAGGACGCCGCCTTCATCATGAAGAACGCCTCCAAGGTCATCATCGTGCCCGGCTACGGCATGGCGGTGTCCCAGGCGCAGCACGCCCTGCGTGAAATGGCGGACGTGCTGAAAGCCGAGAACATCGTGGTCAAATACGCCATCCACCCGGTGGCGGGCCGCATGCCCGGCCACATGAACGTCCTGCTCGCCGAAGCCGGCGTCTCGTATGACGATGTGTTCGAACTGGAGACCATCAATAACGAGTTCTCCTCGGCTGACGTGGTGTACGTCATCGGCGCCAATGACGTCACCAACCCCGCCGCCAAAACCAACCCGGCCAGCCCGATCTTCGGTATGCCCATCCTCGAGGTTGACAAGGCCAAGACCGTTCTGTTCGTCAAGCGCTCCATGGCCTCCGGCTATTCCGGCGTTGATAATGAGCTCTTCTTCCGCGACAACACGATGATGCTCTTCGGCGACGCCAAGAAGATGACCGAGGAAATCGTGCAGTCGCTGGACCATTAAGACCCAACCGAATGCCGCTAAAAAAGGCGGGCTCCACGGCCCGCCTTTTTTATGCCAGGACAACCCCGCCTAAAAATAAATCACCGTATGGTTGTGCTGCAAAAAAAGGCATATTTTTGCCGTCCGCCCGGCTGGCGGCATTGCCCAAGGGTCATCATTTAGGATACGACCACACCAAACCGGCCCAGCCGGTAGCATGTCGGCATGACGGGGAAACATATCTGTGCAGCATTTCAAACGCCTTCTGGTCGCCAACCGCTCCGAAATCGCCATCCGCGTCATGCGCGCGGCGGCCGAGCTGGGCATTCAGACCATCGCCATCTACCCCGAGCATGACAAACTCTCCCTCCACCGCTTCAAGGCGGACGAGGCGTATCTCATTGGCCGCGGCATGGGCCCCATCGAGGCCTATCTCTCCATCGAGGAGGTCATCCGCGTCGCCAAGCAGGCCAATGCCGATGCCATCCACCCCGGCTACGGCTTTCTCTCCGAAAACCCGGACTTCGCCGACGCCTGCGCCGCCGAGGGCATCGTCTTCATAGGCCCCTCGCCAGACACCATGCGCCGCCTCGGCAAC
>JAKBAQ010000274.1 GCA_021808985.1 Pseudomonadota bacterium | reverse complement strand
CGCCTGCAAGGCAACCGCCCGCGCGGTGGCCGCGTCGGCATGGGCATGCACCTCCAGCACCAGCGGGCCGGGCCTGTCCCACTCCACCACCAGCGCCTCGTTAATCTGCGGCAAAGCACCGTCAGCGAAACTGACATCCACGACAACGCCGCGAACCGCAACCACCACACCGCGCGATGCTGCCAACGCCATGAAAAAAATCCACAAAAATTCACATCATCCACAGCGGGCAACACCACCCGCCCGGCATCTTGCTATGCCATTGCCTGGAATTTTTCCTTGATCCGGATCAATCGCGCATCCGCTTGATGGAAATCAAAGACAGTTCCACCCCCCTTGCCCTAAAAACCGCTGCACATGGCTGGCGGGGAGGCGGCGCAGGCAAATCTACACAGGAGCTATGGATCATGAAAAATATGAAATTAATCAGCCCCATGGCGGGCATGCTGCTCTTAACCGGGCTGGGCGGCTGCGCCGTGGCGCCACCCACCGGCCCGAGTGTCGTGGTCATGCCCGGCGAGGGGGTGAGCTACTCAGCCTTTCAAACCGATGACGCCACCTGCCGTGACGCCGCGGCCCGCAGCGTCGGCTATGCCTCGCCCGCCCAAAGCGCCAATCAGGCCGCCGTGGGCAGCGCGGTCGCCGGCACGGCAATCGGCGCGGTGGCGGGTGCCGCGCTCGGCGCCGTCTCGGGCAATGCGGGCGCTGGCGCCGCCATCGGCGCCGGCACCGGCCTGCTGGTGGGCAGCGCCGCGGGCGCCAGCAACGCCCAGGCCTCGGCCTACGGCCTGCAACGGCAATATGACACAACCTACCTGCAATGCATGGCCGCCAAGGGCAACAAGGTGCCGGAACTGCCCGCCGAGACCACCTACATGGCCCCAGCCCCCGGCTATTACCCCTACCCGCCGCCCTATGCCTATTATCCCGCCTACGGCTATCTCTACCCGTCCTTCACCTTCTACTACGGCGGACACTGGCATCATTAAAACCCCCCGCACCTTGGCCGCGGGGGAACATTCTGGAGGTGGCGAATGCCTGAAGACCTGATGAACGAGGCCCCCGCTCCGGTCGACCTGGCGGAAATGCGTCTGCTTGATCGTAATCTGCACGCGATGGAAGCGAAGCTGACAGGCGGTCTGTCCCCCTCGGCGCTAACCGGCGCGGTCATGGACTGGGCAGCCCACCTCGCCAGCCAGCCCGGCCGCCGGGCCGCGCTCGCCCATCAGGCCCTGCGCGATGCCGTGACCCTCGGGCAACTCGCCCTCGGCGCGGCCCAGGCGCTCACCCCCGCGCCGGAGGATCACCGGTTTGACAATCCCGGCTGGAACCGCCCGCCTTTTTCCTTCATCGAGCAAAGCTTCCTGCTCAACGAGCGCTGGTGGAAGCTGGCGACAACCGGGGTCAGCGGCGTCACCCGCAGCCACGAGCGCATCATCAGCTTCATGACCCGGCAATTGCTCGACATGTTCGCCCCCTCCAACATTCCCTTCCTCAATCCCGAGGTGATCGACACGACCAGATCAGCAGGCGGCAAAAACCTGCTTCAGGGGTTTAAAAACTTCCTTGACGACATGTCCCTCGCCGCGCGCCGCAGCCCCCCGCCGCTGCCCATGCGGCCAGGCTGCGATGTCGCCATCACGCCCGGCCAGGTGGTGGCGCGCAACGAGCTGATCGAACTCATCCAATACACCCCGCTCACGAAATCCGTCCGCCCCGAGCCGATGCTCATCGTCCCCGCCTGGATCATGAAATATTACATTCTTGATCTTTCCCCCGGCAATTCGATGATCCGCCACCTGGTCAGCCAGGGCTACACGGTATTCTGCATTTCCTGGCTCAACCCCACCGCCGCGCAGCGCGAACTCTGCCTTGACGATTACCTGACCAAAGGGATCAAGGCCGCGCTCGATGCCGTGCAGGCCATCACCGGCGCGGCGAAAATCCACGGCACCGGCTATTGCCTCGGCGGCACCCTGCTCAGCATCGCCGCCGCCGCCATGGCGCGCGACGGCGATGACAGGCTGGCCAGCCTCTCCCTGCTCGCCGCGCAGACCGATTTCACCGAGGCCGGCGAGCTGCAACTTTTCATCAACGAGGCGCAGCTCGCCTTTCTTGATGATCTGATGTGGCAACAAGGCTATCTGGACTCCACCCAGATGGCCGGCGCGTTCCAGATGCTGCGCTCCAACGACCTGATCTGGTCCCGCCTCGTGCGGCGCTACTATCTGGGCGAGGAAGAACACACCACCGACATGATGTCATGGAACCTTGACGCCACGCGCATGCCCTACCGGATGCATTCAGAATATCTCTGGCATTTGTTCCAGAACAACAATCTGGCCGAAGGCCGCTTTCCCGTCGGCGGCAAGCCGGTCTCGATGCATGACATTTCAACCCCCTTCTTCGTCGTCGGCACAGAGACGGATCACATCGCCCCCTGGCGCTCGGTCCATAAGCTGCATCTGCTCAATCCGGGAGACATCACATTCATCCTCACCTCCGGCGGGCACAATGCCGGAATCATCAGCGAGCCCGGCCACCCGCGCCGCCACTACCGCAGCCTGCGCCACCTGCCCGACAGCAAATACCTCTCCCCTGACGACTGGCTCCAAAACGCCCCCCTCACCGAAGGCTCCTGGTGGACCGCCTGGACCGCCTGGCTCGACGCACGCTCCACCCCGCCCGCGCCGCCGCCGCCAATGGGCAACGCAAAGGCCGGATATAAATGCCTGGAGCCGGCACCAGGCCAATATATTCTGCAAAGGTAGGCGCCACCATGCATGCCATGCTCATGCGGCAACCCGGCGCGGCGCTTGAATGGACCAACCTGCCCGACCGCCAGCCCGGCTATGGCGAAATCAG
>JAKBAQ010000045.1 GCA_021808985.1 Pseudomonadota bacterium | reverse complement strand
GGTTTCC
Organism: Pseudomonadota bacterium; assembly: GCA_021808985.1. Lineage (GTDB taxonomy): Bacteria > Pseudomonadota > Alphaproteobacteria > Acetobacterales > Acetobacteraceae > Acidocella. Next base: position 14,243 of record JAKBAQ010000045.1, on the reverse strand, counting down.
CGCGCTGGCGGGGCTGCCGGCGGCTTATGTGCGGGCGCAGCTTGCCGCGTTTAAGGACCATGAGCGGAGCAGCGCGATTATGAGCGGGATGGCCGCGCCGCTGAGCACGGCGGAGATGGCGGCGCTGGGCGATTATTACGCGGCGATGCCGGTTGCGGCGGCGCCGTTGCCCCCTGCCCCGCCCACGGGCGCGGGTGCTGACCTCGCGCGGCGGGGCGACTGGCAGGCGGGGCTGGAAAATGGCATTCCCTCCTGCGATTCCTGCCATGGCCCTGGCGGCACCGGGGTGGGGGTGCAGTTTCCTCGGCTGGCGGGGCAGCCGGCGGTGTATCTGGCCGCGCAGCTGAATGGATGGCGGGATGGCACGCGCAAGAACGGCCCGATGGGGCTGATGTCAGCCATCGCGCACCGGCTGAGCACGGCGCAGATTAGCGCCGTGACGGCCTATTATGCCGCCCTGCCCGCCAACCCCGCCACCGGAGCAAAGCCATGAGAGCCGTTATGCTGGAAGCCCGCAAGGCATTGACGATGGCGTTTTTGGGGGCGGCGTGGCTGGCGCTGCCCGGCGGCGCGGCCATGGCGCAGACGCCGGGCGCCGCCGCGTTCTCGCCGCCCGCCGAGGCCGCCATGCCCACCGGGCCGTTTGGCGACGCGGTGAAGCTGGGGGAGAATATTTTCCGCAACACGCCCAAATATGCGCCGCAATTCACCGGCAATACGCTGAGCTGCGATAATTGCCATCTGGACGGGGGGCGGCTGGCGAACTCGTCGCCGATGTGGGCGGCTTATGTGGCGTATCCGGCTTATCGCGCCAAGAACAAGAAGGTGAATAATTTCGGCGAGCGGTTGCAGGGGTGCTTCCGCTTCAGCGAGAACGGCAAGGCGCCGCCGCTGGACAGCACGGTGATGGTGGCGCTGGAAGCGTACTCGTTCTGGCTTTCAACCAACGCGCCGACGGGCGCCAAGATGGCGGGGCGCGGCTACCCCAAGCTGGCCAAGCCGGCCGCCGCGCCCAGCTACCAGCGCGGGCAGGCGGTGTATGCGCAGAACTGCTCGCTCTGCCACGGGGCGAACGGCGCGGGGACCATGGCGCATGGGGCGGTGGTGTTTCCCGCCGTGTGGGGCAAGGATTCCTACAATTGGGGGGCGGGGATGAGCACGATCAGCAATGCGGCGGACTTCATCCACGCCAATATGCCGCTTGGCATGGCGGGCACGCTGAGCACCCAGCAGGCCTGGGACGTGGCGGCCTACATAGACAGCAAGGACCGCCCGCAGGACCCGCGCTTTACCGGCAGCGTGGCCGCGACGAGGGCGAAGTTCCATGACACCCCGTTCTCGCTTTATGGGACCGTGGTGAATGGCCATGTGCTGGGAGGCACGGCGCAGTAGGGCGGTGATGGCGGGGCATGGCGTTTGCCCTCATGCCCTTAAGCGAAAGGAATCTGGATGTTCAGAATGCCGCGCCGAGCATCAGATATGCCTGATGACGGGAAAAATTCATCGTGGAATCGCCCGATACACGCTGTGTGTAGCGGTAATCAGCGCCGATATAGAGCAGGCTGGTGAGGTAATAGCGCACGCCGACTGATATATCCGCCTCGTTATCCCAGCGTGAGGATTGCTGAAACTGACTGTGCGCGAAGGCGGCGCGGACAAAACCCGCGAGGTCGGGGCTGAGCGTCTGCTCCACCCGGCCGCCGGTGAGGGTGTATATGTAGGCTGAGCTGCCGGAGAGTGTCGTCTCTTCGATTGAACGGTCCAGAAACAGGACAGCCGCGGTATTTTCCGCCGCCTGCCAGCGGATATCGGCATCGGCCGCCGGGGTGAGGATGGTTTTGAAGCGCGGGTCGGCATAGTTTCGTTGCATCAGGCCGAGGGATGCTTCTCCGGACAAGGCGGGAGAGATGCGGAACAATGCGCCCATGCTGACGCGGTAGCCGTCTGAGTTGCGTTCGTAGCCGAAATCATCCGGGGAATGGTTGTAGCGGCGCAGATCGCCCAGCGCCTCGATGAAGGGGCGCAGGCCGGGCTGCGATTCATCACGCACGGAGAGGCCGAATGTGTAGCGGTTGCGGTCACGGTCTTGATTGTCGATGGGGCCGTGCGCGGCTTCGACATTGCCAAAGGTCATGCGCTCCACGGCGGCGCCGGCGCGCACGCTGAAATCGCCAAAGCGGCGCACCACGCCAGCGTAGCCGTTCTGCTCCCAATAGGGTGTCGGGGTCAGGCCTTCCACCGCGTCAGGCGAGGCACGGTCTTCATGTTCCATGAGGGCGGAGGCGCCGAGCAGGATGCGGGTGCTGTTGCCAAGGTCGATCCGGCCTTCGATGAGGGTGTGCCAGTCAGCCGTGTTTTCACGGCCTTTGGTGAGATAGCCGGTGAGGTCGGACCCGGCTTCGGCATAAAGCGCGTTGCGCGCCCAGTTGGATTTGAGGGCGATGCGCGGCGATATGCTGCCGACTTTGTCAGCGACTTTGCCGGTGCGGGTGTCATAAATGTTATTGTCATAGAATAATCCGGCCTGAAGCTCAGGATACACGGTGAAGGAGCCGAGTGTGAAGCCTGGGCCGCCGACTTCGGGCGATTGGCGGGGGGCGTTGCCGATTGTGTCAGGCTGGAGGGGCGGCATGATGCGGATATCCGTGGCGACGAAGCGGGTGAGCTCTCGACTGACGGCTTGATGCACCGCATCGCGCTGCGCCGGTGGGGCGGCGGCAGTGATGATGCTGCTGATTTCAAGATAAATGGGCAGGTTGGCGCCCACGAAATCCGGCACCGGGGCGGCCGCCGCGCGGGCGAGCATGGCCGCCGCCTCGGGCGTGGCTGCCAGGGATGGGGTGGCTGCGAGGATTTTGGTCAGGCTCTCAAGCAAGATGCGGGGGCCTGATTCGGCTGCAATTTCCAGTTGTTTTTCAACCGAGCCGGCGCCAGCGCCCCGCGCGGCCCATGGATACAGGCCAATGGCCACCGCGATCGCCAAGGATGACAGCTTAACGGCGAGATGCCTCATGAGCTGGCGCCTTTACATTCATGTTTTCAAGCATTTCAACGGCGGCAGCTTCATCCAAAGGCTGCGAAGGTGCATTGATTCACATCAACTTTTGAAATTGCATCATTATTTTTTGCCCAGAGTTTGTCTTGAACGTTTTCTATTACAACAAACTGAAATTATTAAAAATTTTTGCGGGGTTTGGGGAGCTTTTTATAAAAAGCTCCCCAAGATTCTGGCCCTTTTTTGCAAAAAAGGGCCAGGCCCCAAAAAACTTTTGCGAATTATCCTTAATGTTTTTGCAGAGAATTGCAGAACATTCTCTAAAATTTACGCTTCGTTCAATTTGTTCCAGAAAGGCCTTGGTGGGTTTGATCCATGTCAATGACATAATAAGCGGGGCGCGTGATGCTTTGCGAGCGTGAGGTTATGTGTTTCGCGCCATGCATGAGCGCCCGGTGGTGTGCGATATGACCAGATATGCTGGCAGGAATTTTCTGCGTTTTTTTGTTCTTTGTGGCCTTTTGCTGATGACGCCGGCTGGCGGCGCGGGGGCGCAGAATATTGTCTCGGCGCAGCATCCGCTGACCGGCGGCAAGTTTGAGCCGCCGCCGCGCGGTGCGTGGTGTGGTGATTATCGTTTCAATATCACGGAAAGACAAAGATTTTCCGGGATGAATCTGCAACGCCTGCAAGCAGCACAGATGGAGCTGGCGCCGGGTTTCGCGGCGGGAGCGGCAAAGACGGAGCTGTATTTATTGGCGGATTATCAGGCGGAGCTGGGCAAGCGCCTGCCGGATACGGCGCTGGCGGCGAGCTATCTGGCGCTGGCGAGCGCGGTGCCGATTACCACGGCGCGCTACCGGCAGGTGAATGCGCTGCTGTGCGTGAGCACGACGCCCGCGCGCGCCAGGGCGATTCAAGCGGCGGCGGAGGCGATGCGTGCGCAGGAGGCGCGCTGAGCCGAGGGAAAAGGATGCTGCGACCATGCAAAATGATGGGAGCTGGGTGATATTCATGACGATGCCGCGGCGCCGGCTGCTGCGGGCGTTGGGGCTGGCCGGGCTGTTGTGCGCGCTCCCGCGCGGGGGGCTGGCGCAAGAAGGCAGCGGGGGCCATGCGGGGAGCGGTGGCGAGGGTGGCGGCAAGGGTGAGGCTGGCGGCCATGGCGCCGGCAAAACGCCCGCGGAGCGCGCCCGGCGCCACAGGCAGCGCACCGGGCGAACCCTGGGTGGCGGCGAGGCGGGCGGCGGGCATACCGGCGGTGGCGGCCACGGCGGCGGCGAGGATGGTGGCGATATTTTTCCTCCTTCTGACGGCGCGGCGAGCGGGCCGGTCGGCGGTGGGAATGGGGGAGAGCATTTCATTCACCAGGGCCAGGGAAGTTGGGGCGTGGACAACAAGGTTCTGCGCTCACCCTGAAAGGCACATATTTTATCAGCGAGGAAAAGGAGACCTAAAATGAAAACCAGCGCGCGCGCATCATGGGTTTTAAGGCATGTTCTGCTTGGCACGGCTGCGGTGAGCTTCGCGGTGGCGATGCCGCCTATGTTCCCCCTGGGGCTGGTGGGCGCCGCCCATGCGCAAACCACCGGCAGCGGCGGTGGCGGCGGGATGAGCCATGCGCCGGGGGGAACCTCTGGCTCGGCAATGGGACAAGGAGGGCCGAGCGGGGTGAATGGCCATTACGGGCAGGGAGGCTCAACCGGAACCGAGACCGGCACGGAGGGAACCAGCACGGACAGGCAGGGGCCGCGCTTTGGCGGCGGCGAGAACAGCAGCAGGCCGGCCGCCGGGACGACTGGCGGCCGGCCCGTATGGGCGAAGGAGGGGATTCCCGCCGTTGAGCTCGGCCGGCTGAGCGTGGCGCGGGCGCCGGAGCATGTGATAGACAAGGCGCTGGCCGAAGCGGTGAGCAACTGGGCGGCCATGGGCACCACGGTGATGACCCTGACCGCGGATGGCGAACCAGACCTGACGATGACCGTGGCGCAGTTTTATTCGCTCCCCGCCGCTGAGTTCGCCTATGTTCTGCAGACTTATTATGCCTCGATCGTGCGGATTGACTCGCCGCTTGAGAATTTGGGGCTGCTGAAGAACCTGGCGATGACCGGCACCACCGCGCTGACCGGCGTGACGCCCGCGACCGGCGATGATTTATATGCGATTTTCCTGGGCTCGGCATCGGACAAGACCATACCGATCAGCGCCGATACGGTGACGGCGGTTAACACCATTCTCGGCCTGCCGCCGCTGACGCCGGAGGCGACCGCGGATATCGCCGCCAAGGCGGAGGACGTGCGGCTGGCGATTCTGGCGGGCCATGGCTGAATGGGTGATGTGCCCGGCGGGGCTGGGCGCGGCTTGGCCCGGCCGGGCGGGTTGGTTTGCGAATAAATCCTTTATTTTGTGTTCTATACAAGTTTAAGCAACAATATATTGTGTTGTATTCGGTTTCATCCGGGCTTACAAAAAATAGCTGACCGCGTGCTTTTGGAGTCGCATCATGGGAGCATGGTGCGGGGCTTGCGCCGGGTTGCTCCGGCGGCGCGGGAGTTGCGTGATCGAAGTTGATGAATAACGGCTTGGATGAACGACAGGACAATATGATGGACATGGTTGCCGAACGCCCGCAGATGCGCCCAGCACTTGAGCGGATTGCCCCGATCTCACGCCAGATATGGGCGGACAAATACCGGCTGAAGCGAGATGACGGAACGGCGGTGGATCTGACCATCGAGGATACGTGGCGGCGCATCGCCCGGGCGCTGGCCGCGGTTGAGGCGGAGCCGAAAGCCTGGGAGGGGCGGTTTTACGCCGCGCTGGAGGATTTCAAATTTCTGCCGGCGGGGCGGATTATCGCGGGGGCTGGGACCGGCCGGCGGGTGACATTGTTCAACTGCTTTGTCATGGGCGATATCGAGGATGATCTGGGCAGCATTTTCGCGCATCTGCGCGAGGCGGCGCTGACCATGCAGCAGGGCGGCGGCATAGGCTACGACTTCTCCACGCTGCGGCCCAAGGGCGCGATGGTGAAGGGGGTGAACGCCGATGCGTCGGGGCCGCTCTCCTTCATGGATGTGTGGGATGCGATGTGCCGCACCATTATGTCAGCCGGGGCGCGGCGCGGCGCGATGATGGCGACGCTGCGCTGCGACCATCCTGATATCGAGGCGTTCATCGCCGCCAAGCGTGAGCCGGGGCGGTTGCGCAACTTCAATCTCTCGGTGCTGATCACCGATGCCTTCATGGCCGCGGTGGAGGCCGATGCGGACTGGCCGCTGGTGTTTGGCGGCACCACCTACCGCACCCTGCGCGCGCGCGCGCTGTGGGAGAGCGTGATGCGCGCGACCTATGACTATGCCGAGCCGGGCGTGCTGTTCATCGACCGCATAAACAAACGCAACAACCTTTATTATTGCGAGACGATCCACTCCACCAACCCCTGCGCCGAGCAGCCGCTGCCGCCTTATGGCGCGTGCCTGCTGGGCTCGATCAACCTGGCGGCGCTGGTGCGCGAGCCGTTCACGCCGACGGGGCATATGGATGAGGCGGCGCTGGAGGAGCTTGTGAGCGTCGCCGTGCGGATGATGGACAACACCATCGACGCATCGGGGTTTCCGCTGGAGGCGCAGCACAAGGAGGCCATGGCCAAGCGGCGCATCGGCCTGGGGCTGACGGGGCTTGCCGACGCGCTGATGATGCTGGGGCTGCGCTATGGCACGCCGCAGGCGGCCGAGGCGGCCGAGCGGTGGGCGCAGCGGGTTAACCGCGCCGCTTATATCGCCTCGGCCAGGCTGGCGGCTGAGAAGGCGCCGTTTCCGCTCTATGAGCGCGAGGCGTATCTGGCGGGGGAGACGGTGCGCGAACTCGATGCCGGGGTGCGGGCGCTGATCGGGGAGCATGGCATCCGCAACGCGCTGCTGACCTCCATCGCGCCGACCGGCACGATTTCATTGCTGGCCGATAATGTCTCCTCCGGCGTGGAGCCGGTGTTCGCGCATAGTTTCGTGCGCAAGGTGACCGAGCCTGATGGCTCAAAACGCGAGGAGCTGGTTGAGGATTATGCGGTGCGGCTGTATCGCGCCCAGTTTGGCGCGGATGCGCAGCTGCCCGACTACTTCGTGACGGCGCAGACGCTGACGCCGCTTGAGCATATCCGCATGCAGGCGGCGCTGCAGCGCCATGTGGACAGCGCGATTTCAAAAACCGTGAATGTGCCGGCGGATATTCCGTTCGAGGCGTTTCAGGAAGTGTATCGCGAGGCCTATCGCCAGGGCTGCAAGGGCTGCACCACCTACCGGCCAAATGCGATTACCGGCTCCATACTCTCGGTTGCGCCGGAGCCGGCCAGCGAGGCGCAGGCCGTGGCGGCGGCGGCGGCCGTGGCGGTTGAGCCGAACCATTCGCCCATTCCCCGGCCGGGCAAGCTGACCGGCAGCACCTACAAGCTGCGCTGGCTGGACAATGAACATGCGATGTACATCACCATCAACGACATCGAGGAAGGCGGGCGGCGTCGACCGTTCGAGGTGTTCATCTCCTCGGCGAACATGGAGCATTTCAGCTGGGTGGTGGCGCTGACGCGGATGATCTCGGCGGTGTTCCGCCGGGGCGGCGAGGTGGCGTTCGTGGCGGAGGAGCTGAAGAATATTTTCGACCCGCGCGGCGGGCAGTGGAGCGGCGGGCGGTATGTGCCGTCGCTGATCGCGGCGATTGGCGGGATTATCGAGCAGCATATGATCGAGACCGGGTTTTTGACGCCTGATACGGGGCATCAGCCGCATGTGGCCAATCTCTCGGCGCCCGCGGGCACGCTTGGCATGATCTGCCCGCAATGCGGGCAGCCGGGGGTGACCAAGGATGGGGGGTGCTTGAACTGCCATCAGTGCGGCTGGTCAAAATGCAGTTGAGTTTGGGGCTTTTGTTAGAGAGTGTTTGAAAAATTTTTTCGGGGTTTGGGGAGATTTTTGTATAAAGTTTCCCAAGAGTCTGGCCCTTTTTTGTAAAAAAGGGCCAGGCCCCAAAAAACTTTTGAGAATTATCCTTACTGTTTTTGAAGAAACTATTAAAACAATCTCAGAATATTTTGGGCAGCATTTCGGGGGATGGGATGTCTTCCATCACGTCCCAATGTTCGACGGCCTTGCCTTCGCGGTTGAACCTGAAGAGGTCGAACGTGTTGATCCGGTTGACCAGCGGGTGCGGCGGGTTTGAATCATACAGGCGGTGGCACATGATGAAGTCGCCATCGATGAGGGCGCGCTTGGGCTGCATGATCATTTTTGTGCCAGCCGCCTTCATTTTTCTCAATATATCGACCAGCCCCTCCAGCCCGTCAGCGCCCTTGGGGCTGTGCTGCTTGTAGTCGGACGTGCGGCTGGCATGGAAACTGTCCAGCTCCTGGTGGTCAAAGCCAAGGCGGTCCAGCGCTTCGAATCTGGCGGCGCTCTCACGCGCGTAGTGCACGGTGCGGTCAGGCTGCGGGCCGTCGAACGTGCCGTTCGGGTTTTTGCGGTTTTTTTCATCGATGACGTGCGCGCCCCAATGTTCGGCGATTTTTCCGCCAGCGATCCTGAACAGCTCGGCGCGCGCGACATCGACGTTATGTTCGAGCTTTTCCTCGACCAGAAGAAACACATGGTCAGCGTCGCTGAGCACTTTATGCACCAGGACACGGTGCGTTGGATTCTGGCTGAGCCGGGTGCGGACATATTCCGCAAGGCCAGCCTTGCTAAAACCGGCGGTGTATTGATGCTCGGCATAGTCAGCGGCGAGGTGGGTGGAGATGGCCGTGAGATAAGCGGGCGAATAGAGGGTTTTGTAGTAATTCAGGGCCAGTTGTTCATTTTCGATGGTCACGGCATGATCCTCCCGAGGCAAGCGGCGGTGTGGCGTGGATGTTCAGGTATCGACCCAGTCAAAAGAGCGTCGCACGGCTTTTTTCCATGATTTGAGGTATCCGGCGCGCTGGGCGCTATCCATCCTGGGGGACCAGGTTTTATCCAGGGTCCAGTTCGCCCGCAACTCGCCGATATCGCGCCAATATCCCACGGCGAGCCCGGCGGCGTAGGCGGCGCCGAGCGCCGTGGTTTCAGAGATCGCGGGCCGCATGACGGGAACGCCCAGCATGTCCGCCTGGAACTGCATCAGCAGCTCATTCATGACCATGCCGCCGTCGGTCTTTAAAACGGTGAGGGGGATGGCGCTGTCGGCCTCCATGGCTTCGACCACGTCGCGCACCTGGTAGGCGGTGGCTTCCAGGGCCGCGCGGGCGAAATGCGCGCGGGTGGCGTAACGGGTTAGACCGGCGATGACGCCGCGGGCGCTGTCGTTCCAGTAGGGCGCGTAGAGGCCGGAGAAAGCGGGCACGATATAGACATCGCCATTATCGGCGACGCTGGCGGCCAGCGGCTCGATTTCGGCCGCCGTGGCGATGAGGTTCAGATTGTCGCGCAGCCATTGCACCAGCGCGCCGGTGATCGCGATGGCGCCTTCGAGCGCGTAATGCGGGCGGCCTGAGCCGAACTGATAGGCGATGGTGGTGAGCAGGCCGGCCTTGGAGTGCACCGGCTCGGTTCCGGTGTTCATGAGCAGGAAGGAGCCGGTGCCGTAGGTGTTCTTGGCCTCGCCGGGGGCAAGGCAGGTTTGCCCCACCAGGGCCGCCTGCTGGTCGCCCAAGATGCCGCAAAGGGGGACGCCGGCCAGCGGCCCGGTTTTGAGCGTGCCGTGCGGGGTGGAGGATGGCACGATTTGCGGCAGGCAGGCGCGGGGAATGTTGAAATGGGCCAGCATCTCTTCATCCCAGTTGCAGGTGGCGAGGCTGATGAGCATGGTGCGGCTGGCGTTGGTGACATCGCTTATGTGCAGGCCGCCTTGGGCGCCGCCGGTGAGGTTCCAGGCGAGCCAGGAATCCATGGTGCCGAACAGCGCCTCGCCGGAGGCGGCTTGCGCGCGGGCGCCGGGCACGTTCTCTAAAATCCAGAGCAGCTTCAGCGCGGAAAAATAGGTGGCGAGGGGCAGGCCGGTTTTGGCGCGGAAACGGTCCTTGCCGCCGGTGGCGGCGAAGCGGTGGACCAGGCGTTCGGTGCGGGCATCCATCCAGACCAGGGCGTTGCAGAGCGGCTGGCCGGTGCGGCGGTTCCACAGGAGGGTGGTTTCGCGCTGGTTGGTGAGGCCGATGGCGGCGAGGCTGCCGGGGGGCAGGTTGGCCTTGGCGAGCGCGGTGGCCGCGACCTCATGGGTGTTGGCGAGGATCTCCATCGGGTCATGCTCGACCCAGCCCGGCTTGGGGGTGAGCTGACGGTGCTCCTTTTGCGCCATGGCGACCACCCTGCCCCGCTGATCAAAGATGATGCAGCGGGTGCTGGTGGTGCCTTGGTCAATGGCGCCGATATAGCTTGGCATTACCCCGGCAGGGCGGCGTTTTGCGCCGTGAAGAGCTGAGCGGTGCCCGCGCGCGCCAGGGCGAGCAGCGCGGCGAAGGCGGCATCGTCAAACGTGGCTTTCTCGGCGGTGGCCTGGATTTCAATAATGCCGCCGGCGGCGGTGAGGATGAAATTGGCGTCGGCGTCGGCGGCGGAGTCTTCGGCGTAGTCCAGATCAAGCACCGGCACGCCTTGATAAATGCCGCAGGAGATGGCCGCGACCTGGCCGATGATGGGGTTGACCTTGAGCACGTTCTTCTCGCGCAGTTTTTGCACCGCCAGGCAGAGGGCGACATAGGCGCCGGTGATGGAGGCGCAGCGCGTGCCGCCATCGGCGTTGAGGACGTCGCAATCAAGCGTGATGGTGATTTCGCCCATTAATTTACGGTCCACCACGGCGCGCAGCGAGCGGCCGATGAGGCGCTGGATTTCCTGCGTGCGGCCTGACTGCTTGCCGCGGGCGGCTTCACGGTCTCCCCTGGTGTGGGTGGCGCGCGGCAGCATGCCGTATTCGGCGGTGACCCAACCCTCCCCCTGGCCGCGCATGAAGCCGGGGACCTTGCCCTCGACGCTGGCGGTGCAGAGCACCTCGGTGCGGCCCATGCGGATGAGCGCGGAGCCCTCGGCATGGTGGGAGAAGCCGGTTTGGATGCTGATGTCCCGTAATTGATCAAATTTTCTGCCCGATGGCCGCATGGCTAAACTCCTGTGTACTTTGTCTCCAGCGTGCTATTAGCCGAGGCTGTGCCGATGGACCATAGAAGCAACCTGAACCCGAAACAGCCGCCGCGCCTGCCGCCGGGGCTGGATGTGCGCTCAGCCGCGGTGTTGCGCGAGATTGTGGAGCAGTATGTGGAGACCGGGGAGCCGGTGGGCTCGCGCACGCTTGCGCGCCTGCTGCCGCTCAACCTCTCGCCCGCGACCATCCGCAATGTGATGGCGGATTTGACCGATGCGGGGCTGCTGTTCGCGCCGCATACCTCGGCGGGGCGGCTGCCGACCGACCGGGGGTTGCGGCTGTTCGTGGACGGGCTGCTGCAATTTGGCGAGTTGAGCGAGGATGAGCGCGGCACCATCAATCTGGCGCTGGCGCAGTCTGGCCGGAGTTTGCAGGAGACGCTGGCGCAGGCTTCCAGCATGCTCTCGGGGCTTTCCGCCGCCGCGGGGCTGGTGCTGGCGCCCAAGGGCGAGGGGCCGGTGAAGCATATCGAGTTCGTGCCGCTCTCGCCGGGGCGCGCGCTGGTGGTGCTGGTCTCGGCCGATGGGCAGGTGGAAAACCGGATTATCGAGACCCCGCCGGGGCTGCCGCCATCGGCCCTGCAACAGGCGAGCAATTACTTGAACGCGCAGCTCTCCGGGTTGTCGCTGGCCGAATTGCGCCAGCGCGTGGCGCTGGATTTGTCAGCGGACCGGAGCGCGCTGGATGCGCTGACGAATGCGGTGATCGAGGCCGGGCTGGCGACATGGGGGCGCGAGGGACGCTCAGGCTCGCTGATTCTGCGCGGCCAGGGGCGGCTGCTGGCGGATGTGGACCAGTTGGAGAAGCTGGGCGCCATCCAGGCGCTGTTCGAGCGGCTGGAGACCGAGGAGACCATGCTGCGGCTGCTGGATTTGGCCGAGACATCGGACGGGGTGCGGATTTTCATCGGCGCGGAGTCCGGCTTGTTCGGCTCGGCGGGGGTTTCGATGATCGTGGCGCCGGCGAGGAATACGCAGGATCGGATTGTGGGGGCGATCGGGGTGATCGGGCCGACGCGGATCAATTACGGGAGGATTATCCCGGTGGTGGATTATACGGCGCGGGTGATCGGGCGGTTGTTGGGGTAAATATCCCGGGCGGGACGGTGCCGCCCGGGATGTGGGTGCCCTATGCGGAGAGCGCCGCCGGCTCCGTGCGGGTGCGCTTGGTGATGAGCTTGTTCAGCGCGTGGACATAGGCGCGGGCGGCGGCGACGATGGTGTCCGTATCGGCGCCCTGGCCGTCGACCATTTTGCCATCTTCCTCCAGGCGGACGGTGCAGCGGGCCTGGGCGTCGGTGCCCTCGGTGACGGCGCCGACGGAGAAGAGCAGCAGGTTCGCGGTGTGGGGGAAAAGGGCGTGGATGGCGTTGAAGGTGGCGTCCACCGGGCCGTCGCCAAAACAGTCAGCGGTTTTGGTTTCGCCGTCGATTTCCAGCTCCAGCAGGGCGCGGGGCTTGGCCTTGGAGCCGCCCCAGGTTTCCAGCGAGATGAATTTGACCCGCTGGTGGGTGCGGGTGACCTCGTCATCCACCAGGGCGACGATGTCCTCATCATAGACGAGCTTTTTGCGGTCGGCCAAATCCTTGAAGCGGCGGAAGGCGTCGTTCAGGGCGTTGTCGCCGATGTCGGCATAGCCAAGGGCGCTCAATTTATCGCGGAAGGCGGCGCGGCCGGAATGCTTGCCCATGACCAGGGAGGTTTTCTGCCAGCCGACGCTCTCGGGCGTCATGATCTCGTAGGTGGCGGCGTTTTTCAGCATGCCGTCCTGGTGGATGCCGGATTCATGCGCGAAGGCGTTGCGCCCGACGATGGCCTTGTTGGGCTGAACGTCAAACCCCGTGATGGTGGCCAGCAGCTTGGAGGTGCGCAGGATGCGCGTGGTCTCGATATTGTGCTGGTAGGGGTTGGCATCAGGCCGGGTGCGGATGGCCATGACGACTTCTTCCAGCGAGGCGTTGCCGGCGCGCTCGCCGATGCCGTTGATGGTGCATTCGATCTGGCGGGCGCCGGCATGCACGCCGGCCAGGGTGTTGGCGACGGCTAGGCCAAGGTCGTTATGGCAATGGCTGGAGAGGATGACGCCATCGGCGCCGGGGACTTTCTCACGCACGGTGGTGAAGATGCGGGTCATGTCCTCGGGGACGGCGTAGCCCACGGTGTCTGGTATGTTGATGGTGGTGGCGCCTGATTTGATCGCCGCCTCAACGCAGCGGAGCAGGAACTCCATGTCGGTGCGGGTGCCGTCCTCGGCGGACCATTCCACATCGTCAGTGAAATTGCGCGCCAGGGTGACGGAGGCGATGACGGCTTCCAGCACCGCCTCGGGCTCCATGCGCAATTTGTACTTCATGTGCAGGGGGCTGGTGGAGATGAAGGTGTGGATGCGCTTGCGCGCGGCGGGGCGGATGGCCTCGCCGGCGCGGGTGATGTCCGCCGCCGCCGAGCGGGCGAGGCCGCAGATGACCGGGCCCTTGATGGATTGGGCGATGCGGTTGACGGACTCGAAATCGCCCGGGCTGGCGACGGGGAAGCCCGCCTCCAGGACATCGACCCCGAGCTCGGCCAGGGTTTCGGCCATGCGCAGTTTTTCGTCGAGATTCATCGAGAAGCCGGGGGATTGTTCGCCGTCGCGCAGGGTGGTGTCAAAAATGATGACGCGGCTTGAATCCATGCGGCCGAAATTAGGGTGATTGATGCTCATGATCTTATTCCATTTAAAATGCCGGTTTGAAGATTTTAGGCATTCCCCTGAGCGTTGGCGGCGCGGTGTTTGAACGCGCGCAAGGACTTATGCGCTCAGGGGCGGATAAGTCGAAGGAGCAGCCCGGCAAGTGTGGGGGCGAAAGCCATGATGGGGAGATAGGTGAATTTCAGGGCGAGCGCAAGGTTTACCCGCGGACGGCGATTTTGGGGATGCGCGCTTTGCGGGCACATATTGAAATTATTAAAAATTTTTGCGGGGTTTGGGGCGCTTTTCATGAAAAGCGCCCCAAGATTCTGGCCCTTTTTTGCAAAAAAGGGCCAGGCCCCAAAAAACTTTTGCGAATTATCCTTAATGTTTTTGAAGACTCTAAAGCCCGGCG
>JAKBAQ010000273.1 GCA_021808985.1 Pseudomonadota bacterium | reverse complement strand
ACCGACACGGCCGGCCTGCGCGAGACGCAGGACGCCATCGAGGCCGAGGGCATGCGCCGGGCGCGGGCCAAGGCGGCGCGGGCCGATCTCATCATCGCCGTGGCGGCGCCGGGTGAGGCGTTTCCCCCCGTGCCGCAGGGTGCGGAGGTGCTGCGCGTGCGCACCAAGGCGGATCTGGCCGGGGAGGGGGTTTCCGCCAGAACAGGGCAGGGGATGGCGCAGCTGCGCGCCACGCTGGCGGCGGCGGCATCACGGCTCACCGACACCAAGGGCGCCGCCACGCTGGCCCGCCCGCGCCAGATCGCCTGCCTGCGTGACACGCTGGCCGCGCTGCGGCGCGCGCTGGCTGAGCGTGAGCCGGAATGCCGGGGCGAGGAGCTGCGCGCCGCCGCCCACGCCCTGGCGCGGCTTACCGGGACAATCGGCGTGGAAGAGATATTGGACGCCGTGTTCTCCGGCTTCTGCATCGGCAAATAAGCCAGCTATTCCTTGGCTTTTTCCCGGCAAATTCGCTAATACGCCGGGATGAAATACGATGTGATCATCATTGGCGGCGGGCATGCGGGCGCGGAGGCAGCGGCGGCGGCCGCGCGGGTTGGGGCCAGCACGCTGCTGCTCACCCACCGGGCCGACCGGCTGGGCGAAATGTCCTGCAATCCGGCGATCGGCGGAATCGGCAAGGGGCATCTGGTGCGCGAGATCGACGCGCTGGACGGGCTGATGGGCCGGGCGGCGGATGCCGCGTGCATCCATTTCAAGCTGCTCAACCGCACCAAGGGGCCGGCTGTGCGCGGGCCACGGGCGCAGGCGGACCGTAAGCGGTATCGTAACGCCATCCAGGCGATGCTGGCGGCGCAGGAGAATCTGAGCATCGTGGAAGGTGAGGCGGCGGGGCTGCTGCGCGATGCCGGGGGCCGCTTGTGCGGGGTGACAACGGCGGACGGGCGGGTGTTTTCCTGCGCGGCGGCGGTGCTCACCACCGGGACCTTTTTGCGCGGGGTGCTGCATTTCGGCAATGTGATGGCCCCTGGCGGGCGAATTGGCGATGCCCCGGCGGTTGGCCTGGCCGAGGCGCTGCTGGGCCTGAACCTGCCGCTCGGGCGGCTGAAAACCGGCACACCGCCACGGCTGGACAAGAAGAGCATCGACTGGGAGGGCCTGCCCGAAGACAAAGGCGAGGACCCGCCGGAATGTTTCTCCAGCCTGACGCCGCGCGTGAGTAACCCGCAGATCTCCTGCCGGATTACCGGCACCACGGAGCTGACGCATGCGATCATTCGCGAGAATATCCGTAAATCGGCGGTGTATGGCGGCAATATCGCCGGGCGCGGGCCGCGCTATTGCCCCTCCATCGAGGATAAGGTGGTGCGTTTCGCGGAAAAACCGGGGCATCAGATTTTTCTGGAGCCGGAGGGGCTGGATGATGACACCGTGTACCCGAACGGGATTTCCACCTCGCTGCCCGAGGATGTGCAGGAGCTGCTGGTGCGCTCCATCCCAGGGCTGGAGCACGCCAAAATCCTGCGGCCGGGCTATGCGGTGGAATATGACTATGTGGACCCGCGCGCGCTGGACCATGCGTTGCAGGTGAAGGCGCTGCCGGGGCTGTATCTGGCCGGGCAGATTAACGGCACCACCGGCTATGAGGAGGCGGGCGCGCAGGGGTTGATGGCGGGGCTGAACGCGGCGCGGGCCGCTGGCGGCGGCGCGCCGGTGAGCCTGGGCCGGGCGCAGGCTTATATCGGGGTGCTGATCGATGATCTGGTGACGCAGGGGGTGACGGAGCCGTACCGCATGTTCACCTCACGCGCTGAGTACCGGCTGCTGCTGCGGGCGGATAATGCCGAGCTGCGGCTCACACCGCTGGGGCTGGGCTGGGGCTGTGTGGGGGCTGAGCGGGCAGGGGCGTTCGCGGCGCTGGAAGCGGAGATTGCGGGGTATGCCGGCAAGCCGGAGGGAAATTCCCGCGCGGCGGAGATTCTGCGCGCGGATTTGCATTATGCCGGCTATCTCAACCGGCAGGAAAACGAGATAAAGGCCCGGGAGCGCGACGAGGCGGTGTTGATCCCCGAAGGGTTTGACTATGGCGCGGTGGGTGGGCTCTCCAATGAACTGCGCGAGAAATTGGAGCGGGCGCGGCCACGGAATTTGAGCGCGGCGGGGCGGATTGAGGCGATGACCCCGGCGGCGCTGGGGGCGATTTTCGGGACGCTGAAGAAGGCACGGCGGAGCGCATGAGCGAGGAGCGGCTGCGCCAGTTCGCGGCGTTGGTGGCCAAATGGTCGCCGCGGATAAACCTCGTGAGCAAGGGGGATCTGCCGCATATCTGGGAGCGGCATGTGCGGGATTCGCTGGAGCTGGTGGCGCATATTCCCGCCGGGGTGAGAAGGGCGACTGATCTGGGCTCTGGCGCCGGGTTTCCCGGCATGGTGCTGGCCATCGCCACGGGGATCGAGTTCACGCTCATAGAATCAGACACCCGCAAGGCTGCGTTTTTGATGGAAGCGGCGCGGATTCTGGGCGCGCCCGCGAAGGTGCTGAACACCCGCATAGAGGCGGCGAAAACCCAGCCCGCACCGCTGGTGACAGCCCGCGCGCTGGCGCCGCTGGAGAAATTATTGGGCCTGGCGGCGCCGCATCTGGCGGAAAACGGGGTTTGCCTGTTCCCCAAGGGGCGGGGTGTTGAAGTTGAATTGACGGCCGCAAGGGCGGTCTGGCACATGGAGGCGGAGCGCTTTGCGTCAAGCCTTGATGCAGAAGCGTGCATCCTGAAAGTGAGCCAGATCCGCCATGTTGGAACAAATAAAGCCGCCGCCGCGCCCTAGGATCATCGCCGTTGTGAACCAGAAAGGCGGGGTGGGGAAAACCACCACCGCC